>CAYTFA010000571.1:0-1804 GCA_964436755.1 uncultured Rhodocyclaceae bacterium
TGATCACGCGCGGGATGCTGGCGCCGAAGCTCTGCCCCGGGTGCTGGCGGCGCAGTTGTTCATCGAGGCCTTCCAGCTTCTGGTTTTCGCGGATGGCGACGTATTCCATTTCCGGCGTGACGATGCCCTGTCGCGCGTAGTGCATCTGCGTCACGTTCTTGCCCGGCAAGGCGCGGCGCGGCTTGCGGCCCAGTTCGAAGCGCAGGCCGGCGAGTTCCGCGTCGATGGCACGCTGGCGGCCGTACTCGGAAGAAAGATCGGGCAACTCCTCGGTATCGCCGCGCTCGGCGATCCATGCGGCGCGCAGGGGCGCCAGGCCCTTGCGGATGTCGATTTTTACCGCCGGGTCGGTATAGGGGCCGGAGCAGTCATAGACCGTGACCGAGGGGTTGGGCGTGTCGCCGGTCGGCGTTTGTGCGATCTCGCGCATCGGCACGCGGAGGTCGGGCCGGCTGCCGGCTGCGTAAGTCTTCTTCGAGTTGGGCAGCGGGGCGATCGCGGCGGCATCGACATGGGCGTCGGCGGCGATGAATTTTTCGTTGGCGTTCATGTACGGGGCGCGCTTCGGGAGGGCGGGACAGAGAAGGTCCAAACTACTGGAAAGGCAGGGGGAATGCAACCCGTGGTGCAGCAAGGGGATGGATTCCGGCCTGCGCGGATGGAGGGTTCGGGCATTGCTGCCTAAAGTATTATGATTCAATGCCGTAAGCTGTAAAAGCTAGAAATGACCTTTAGTGGGCGATCCTGCGTTGGATTGCCTGCCGCACACGAATCGCCGAGGGAATGCCATGTCTGTGCTCCGCCAACTGCCTGCTGCCATACGCGCTCCGGTGATCGCCGTGATCGGGGTGGTCCTGTTTCCTGTCGCCGGCGTTGCCGCGGAGTGGCAAAAGGTCATGGCAGGCAGGACCGAGACCATAGAGATCGACAAGTCGCGCCTGGTGCATGGCATGTCCGGCACCACCGGCTGGAGCCGCATCCTTCTGGGCCAGGACGTGCGCGATCCGGGGGGCACCTACAACCAGATTCACGCCCAGAACCTCTACGACTGCGAGGGGCGCCGCTTCACCACCCTGCGCCGCGCCTACTTCAACGGCGACAACTTCGTGCGCGAGGAAGCGGCCAGCCGGCAGCGGGCGAATTCCATCCAGGCCGGCAGCATTGACGAACGCCTGTTGAACGAGGCCTGCGCGGCGCGGCCCGCCGGAAGCGAGCCCGGTGTTCTGGCGGCCATGGGACGCGCCCTGCAGAACGTCATGGACCCGGAGCGTCCGTCGGCCATGCATGCCGACATGCGTAGCGCGGCGGGGGAGGCTGGCGCACGGATTGCCCCGGTTTCGGATGCGTCGCCCAAGCCTGCGGCCCCCGCTGCGGCAGAATCATCGGCCGGCGCCGCGGGCGCCCCTCCCCAGGGCGAGCGTCCGAAGCACATCGTCCTGCCACCGATCGACAAGGCAGCGGCGGAAGCGGCTGCCAAGCAGGCGAGCGGCACGCCGGGGTCGGCCAAGCCGGGTGAGAAGGCCGCCAAACAGGATGCCAAGCCGGAGGCGAAACCGGGTATTGCCGCTACCGCCAAGGCGGCTGGCGCTGCGGGGGCAACCGAAGCCCTCGACGAGCGGCGCCTGCGCGAACTCCAATATGCGACCAGCGGTCCCCCGCGCAAGTCGTCCAAGAAGAAGGCGGCGGACGAGCATGGCGCGAACCCCGCGGCTCAGATGCATGCCCACTGGTCCTACGAAGGGGCCGGCGGACCGGCGCAGTGGGGCCGGCTGCAAGCGGATTTCGCCACCTGCGCGACGGGCCA
>CAYTFA010000572.1:0-1802 GCA_964436755.1 uncultured Rhodocyclaceae bacterium
CCGGCGGTTCGTTGTTGACCTTGTCCACCTTGACCAGCGCGAAGTAGCGCTCGCCGTCCTTGGGGGTGCGGATCTCGCCTTCGATGGTGTCGCCGGAGCGCAGGTTGAAGCGGCGCACCTGGCTCGGGCTGATGTAGATGTCGTCGGTGCTGGCGAGGTAGGACTCCTCGGGCGCGCGCAGGAAGCCGAAGCCGTCGGGCAGGATCTCGAGGACGCCGTCGCCGAAGATGGTCTCGCCCTTCTTGCCCTGGTTCTTGAGCAGGGCGTAGATCAGTTCCTGCTTGCGCAGGCGGTTGGCGCCTTCGATGTTGTTGGCGGCAGCCATGTCCAGCAACTGGCTGACGTGGTGGGCTTTGAGCTCGGAAAGGTGCATGGGCGACCTGTGCAAATGCCCGCGCGGGGCGCGGGATCGGGGAACTGCGGGGGACGAATTCGGCGCCCGGGGCGCGTACTTCGATCAGGAGGGAAACCGGATCGCCGCCTTGGTGGCGGGGGCGCCGGTCTAGGATGCCAGCGGCCCGGAATCAGGTTCCGGGCCGAAATGTAACGGGATCAGAGGTTGCTGTCAATGAAGGCGGTGAGCTGCGACTTGGACAGCGCACCGACCTTCTGCGCCTCGACGGCGCCGCCCTTGAACAGCAGCAGGGTCGGGATGCCGCGGATGCCGAACTCGCCCGGGACCTTGGGGTTGTCGTCGATGTTGAGCTTGGCGACGCGCAGCTTGCCGGCGTATTCCTTGGCGACCTCGTCCAGGATGGGCGCGATCATCTTGCAGGGACCGCACCACTCGGCCCAGAAGTCGACCAGGGTGGGGGTGGCGGAATCGAGCACTTCGGCCTTGAAGGTGCTGTCGGTGACGTGGTTAATGTGTTCGCTCATGAAATCCTCGGGAATGGGGCGCCGGATGTGCCGCGCGCAGGGGCCGGGGGCGCCGTGAAATGGCGAAGGCGTAAGCCGTCGCAGGTGGAATCGTAGCAAAAAAATCCGTCCCTGGCGATCCGGCCGCGGCGCCGGGCCGGCAGCCCGGTGTAAGATTTCCGCGACCTGCCGGAGCCCCGCCATGACCTACGTCGTCACCGAAAACTGCATCAAGTGCAAGTACACCGACTGCGTCGATGTCTGCCCCGTCGACTGCTTCCACGAGGGGCCCAATTTCCTCGTCATTGATCCCGAGGAATGCATCGACTGCACGCTGTGCGTGGCCGAGTGCCCGGCGGAGGCGATCTTCGCCGAGGACGACGTGCCGGCGGGGCAGGTGGCCTTCGTCGCACTCAACGCCGAACTGGCGAGGAAATGGCCGGTCATCGCCGAGCGCAAGGAGGCGCCGCCGGATGCCGACGACTGGCGCGGCAAGGAAGGCAAGCTGCCGCTACTCGAGCGCTGAGGCGGGCCGTCCGCCGCGTCCGGCGGCCCTGGCCGATGCCGGCGGCGTGTTAAGCTTCAGTCATCCACCCCGTACTTCGCGCAGGCCCTCTCCCCATGTCCGGCAACACCATCGGCACGCTGTTTCGCGTCACCTCGTTCGGTGAGTCGCATGGTCCGGCGATCGGCTGCGTCGTCGATGGCTGCCCGCCCGGCATGGAGCTTTCCGCCGCCGACATCCAGCACGAGCTCGACCGGCGCAAGCCCGGCACCTCGCGCCATGTCACGCAGCGGCGCGAGCCGGACAGCGTGGAGATCCTTTCCGGCGTTTACGAGGGGCGCACCACGGGGACGCCGATCGGCCTGCTGATCCGCAACGAGGACCAGCGCAGCAAGGATTACGGCAACATCGCGGCGAAGTTCCGCCCCGGCCACGCCGA
>CAYTFA010000573.1:0-1802 GCA_964436755.1 uncultured Rhodocyclaceae bacterium
CGCAACGAACTGCTCGCCACCATGGCCTGCCACGGCGCCGTGCGTGCGCGCCGCGTGCTGAGCCTGCCGGAGATGAACGCGCTGCTGCGCCAGATGGAGGAAACCGAGCGCTCCGACCAGTGCAACCACGGCCGGCCGACCTGGGTTCAGCTTTCGCTGGCCGACCTCGACCGCCTGTTCATGCGCGGGCGCTGAGCGGGACGCGGCGTCGCCGTCCGGCGGGCCGGCGCCGCAGCGCCTAGTCCCGTGCCTCGATCACCGTCGTGCGGGTGACGAGGCCTTCCGGTGCCTCGACCCGGCACTCGGCAAAATTGAAGATCCAGCCCGGGAACAGGAAGACTTCGACTGTCCGATCCTGCGTCGCATAGTGGCGGATTTCCGCCTGCGCCGCCCGCGCCACGGCCTCGGCCACCGGTGACGACGGGGCGATGCCGGCGCAGAATTCGGCGGCCCGGCGCTCGGCCCGCGCGTTCAGGAACAGGCCGATGCCGACCGCGAGCACCAGGATCAGCAGCAGCGTCGCCAGCAGGCCCGCAAGCAGCCGGGCCAGGGATTTCACAAAGCGCCAGAGGATCGGCAACGGCTTCGGCATTGCATTCACACCCGCCCGCTCCGGAACCGAAACCGCGCGCTACAAGCCCGCTCGCGCGAGCAGCAGCGCGACGGCTCCCATGATCAGGATCGGGACCAGGTAGGCGGCCGAATTGCCGCGCGGGAAATCGTCCACCTCGCGCCCGTTCACCCGGTAGCCCAGTTCCCATCGATGCTTTTCGAGGTGGGTGCCCACCGGTAGGTTGCCGGCGATTCCCCACACGCCGTCGGTTCTGACGTCCACCGCGCCTCCCGCGGTCGCCACCGCGTAGTGGATCCACATGCCGCTGCGCGCATGCGACTCGTGCCGCGCCGTCACCGTGCCGCTGACCTCCAGCAGCGCCCTGCTCCCGAGCAGGTTGCCGAACACGATCGTCAGCACCAGGCAGACGGCGGCGAACACGATCGAAGGTCGGGTGCTCTTCATGGCGTCGATCAGCGCCCGGGGTCGCCGTAGAGCGCGTACGGCGCCCAGAAGGCCGGATGGGCGTAGGAGTACTCCGCCTTGCCGCGCGCATCGCGCGACACCCCGCCATCGATCAGCGCCAGCATCGCCTGGCGCAGCGCCGCCGCCCGCGTCACGCCCGGCGTGCGCGCGTAGCGCTGGAACAGATGCGTCACCAGTTCGCGCGCCGACACCGTCTCCACCGGCCAGTGCGTCGCCAGCACCGAGCGCGCACCGGCGTAGAAGAAGCCGCGGCCGAGGCCGGACACCGCCTCGGCGCCGTTGCCGTCGGCCGCCGCCGTGTTGCAGGCGGAAAGCACGACGAGGTCCGAGTTGAGCGACAGGCGCAGGATGTGCTCCAGCTTGAGCAGGCCCGCATCGATGTCCGCCCCGGGCGGCGGCGCCAGCGCCAGCGCCGGCTGGTCAAGGCCGGGCAGGTCGCCGGCGACGAGGCCGTGCGTGGCGAAGGCGACGATGCGCCGGTTGCGCAGGTCGGTTTCCATCACCGCCTGGCGATTGGCGCGGTTGCCGAAGTAGGCCGTGCGCTGCGGATCGGCGCCCAGCGCCGCGGCGATGGCGAGGATCTCGTCGCGCGTGTCGGGCAGCGGCGTCAGCAGCGGCTGCGCCTGTGGCTGCGCTGCCGTGGCCGGCACCGCGTCGGGATTGGTGGCCGTCTCGTCCCAGCTCGGCGCATGGGCGATCTTCAGGTTGCGCACCCGTGCCGGCAGCGAGCGCGCACCGCGCGCCGTGCCGGCCGCGGCCGGCG
>CAYTFA010000574.1:0-1793 GCA_964436755.1 uncultured Rhodocyclaceae bacterium
AAGATCATCGGCGCGCCGTAGCGGGAAGAAGCTCGGCCCACACGTGTCATGGTGGGGGTGCTCTGCCGCGCGCGGCGTTCGACCTCCGGCCTCGTGGTCGAAGTTTGGTTCTTCGAGGAGGGACTCCCGCCCCGTCGCGTGTAGCTTTGGTCGATGCCGAAGATCGCGGTGGTGCTCGACCGACTTGTCCGCGAGATCGCGCGTATCGATCCCGACTTCACGCTCCGGCCGGAGACGCCGGAGCGCATCGAGGCCGCGGAGCGATGCATGGGCGAGCCGCTCCCCGGCGGATATCGCGAGTTCCTCGAGCGGATCGGCCGGACGAAGTGGCCGGTGACGATCGGCAACGTCGTCGATCATCGATCGAACCCCCAGAACGGATCGCCCGCGGTGCCGGCGCGCTTCGTCCCGTTCGGTCGCCGCGCCGATCACGCGTTCGACACGGTCGTCTTCGTGCGGCGTCAGGCCGGCGGGACGGAGCCCGACGTCCCGATCGACTGGTGCGAGCGCGAGCGCGGCACGCTCCACAGCGCCGGCATGGGCCACGGCGAGGCGCTCAACCCGACCCCGTTCGCCGACTGGCTCGAAGCAGAGATGAACCAGGCGCTCGCGCCGCCCTCCACGGCGCCGGTGGTGGACGAGGTCGTCAGCGACGAGGTCGAGCAGACGCGCCTCCTCCTCGAGGCGCTCATCGCGTCGGGGGCGATCGAGGTCGCCGACAACTTCGATGAAGACGCCACAGCGCGCTCGCTCGCGCCCATGTACGGCGACTCGGAGCGATTCCACCTCGAGCTCCTCGACTGCCCTGGCATCGAGGAGGTCTACATCTCCGAGGACGATCTCGAGATCCGCTTCGAGGGTCCGCGCTCGCTCTGACGTGAGCCCGTCGACGCTCAACCGAGCTTGAGGAAGCGCGCGAGGACCTTCTTCTCGCCCCACCCCGGGAAGAACGCGACCACTGCGGGCTCGCCCACGCTCACGACCTTCATCACCTCGCCGCGACCGAAGCGCTGGTGCGTCACCTTCGAGCCGCGCCGGAGCTCGATGCCTTCGCCGGAGTCGCCCGTGTCCTCGTACTCGACGTAGCGCTCGCCCGCGTCGCGCGAGGGTGCGGCCTCGACGCGATGACGGCGGCTCTGGAGCGCGGCGGGCCCCGCGCCCCAGGAGTCGCCGGGGATCCCTTCGCCTTGAGGATGCCGCCATCCGCCCGAGGACGGGACCTGGCTCGTGCCGCGGCGCTGGCCCCACGAGGTCGGCGCGGCGTCGCGGTCGATGTAGCGGCCGGCGGCGCTCGTCGTCCGCGCGGCCGCGGTCTCCATCGCCTCGATCGCGTCGGGCGGGAGGTCTCCGATGAAGCGGCTCGGGATGCCGAGGCGCGTCGTGCCGAAGATCATGCGCTGCTTCGCGTGCGTGATCACGAGGTGATGGCGCGCGCGCGTGATCGCGACGTAGGCGAGGCGGCGCTCCTCTTCCATCTCCTCCGGCGAGCGCGGCTCCTGGTTCCGGTACGGGAACATGTCTTCTTCCATGCCCGTGAGGAGCACGAGCTCGAACTCGAGGCCCTTCGCGCCGTGGACGGTCATGAGGGTGATCTTCTCGATCGGCCCCTCGTTCGCGGTGTCGGAGTCGGCCACGAGCGACACCCGCTCGAGGAAGCCATCGAGCGTCGGTGCCTCGCCGCGCGCCTCCGCCTCGGCCTCGTAGTCGCTCATCGAGCCCGCGAGCTCGGCGAGGTTCTCGAGGCGTCCTTCGGCCTCCGCGGTGTCCTCGTCTTCGAGCGCCTTCTTGTAGCC
>CAYTFA010000575.1:0-1788 GCA_964436755.1 uncultured Rhodocyclaceae bacterium
GGATCGGGCCGCCTCGTGGTCGGCGACGAGACCTGGCAGGACGCGCATTGCTTCATGCCGACGCACCGCCGCCCGCTGGGATACGTTTTCCAGGACGCGCGGCTCTTCCCCCACCTCGATGTCGCCGCCAACCTCGACTACGGGCGCCGGCGCAGCGGCAACGCGCCCCGCGTCGGTGGCGACGACGTACTCGATCTTCTCGGCCTCGGGCCGCTGCTCGGCCGCATGCCGGCACACCTGTCGGGCGGCGAGCAACAGCGTGTCGCCATCGCCCGCGCGCTGCTGGCAAGGCCGCGCCTGCTGCTGATGGACGAGCCGCTGGCCTCGCTCGACCACGCCCGCAAGCAGGAGTTCCTGCCGTGGCTGGAGCGGCTGCGCGAGGAGCTCGACATCCCGCTGATCTACGTCAGCCACGCCCCGGACGAAGTGGCGCGCCTGGCCGACCACCTGGTGGTGATGGACGCCGGATGCGCCGTGGCGCAGGGTCCGCTGGCGGAGACCCTGGCCAGCATCGACCTGCCGGTGCGCCTGGGCGAGGATGCCGGCGCGGTGTTCGAGGCGACGGTGGCCGAGCGCGACGCCGAGTGGCACCTCGCCCGCGTCTCCTTCGATGGCGGCGAACTCTGGGTGCGCGACAACGGCACGCCGCTCGGCCGCCGCGTCCGCGTGCGCATTCTCGCCCGCGACGTCTCCATCGCCGCCAGCCGGCACGAGGACACCAGCATCCTCAACGTGCTGCCGGCCAGTGTCGTGCAATTGGGTACCGAGGACCATCCGGCGCAGGCCATCGTGCGCCTTGCCATCGGCCCGACGCCGCTGCTGGCGCGCGTCACGCGGCGCTCGGCGGCGCGTCTCGCACTGCGTCCCGGCCTGGCAGTGTGGGCCCAGATCAAGGCCGTCGCCCTCGTCGGCTGACGGCTGTTGCCCTTGCCGTAACAGTCTGTTCCGCACCGCAGGCGCGAACCGGCGCCACGCGGCGCTAGACTGACGGCATGAACTTCATCCCGCCCCTTTTTGTTTCCCACGGCTCGCCCATGCTGGCGGTGGAAGCCTCGCGCACCGGCGCAGCGTGGGCGGCGCTCGGACGCGAACTGCCGAAGCCGCGCGCCATCCTCGCCGTATCGGCCCACTGGACGACGGCGCGGCCGGCGGTGAGCGCTGCGCCGCAGCCGGAGACGATCCACGATTTCTACGGCTTTCCGCCAGCCCTCTACGACCTGGCCTATACGGCGCCCGGGGCCGCCGGCCTCGCCGCCGAAGTGCAGGCGCTGGTGGCCGGCATCGGCATCGACGCGCGGCGCGGGCTCGACCACGGCGCCTGGGTGCCGCTGCGCTTCATGTATCCGGCCGCCGACGTACCCACCGTACAGCTATCCGTGATGCCCGGCGCCGACGCCGAAGCGCACTATCGCCTCGGCGCGGCGCTGCACCTGCTGGCGCGCGACGGCGTGCTGGTGCTGGCCTCCGGCGGCCTCACGCACAACCTGGGCGACATGGTCGGCGATGCACCGGCCGGCGCGGTGCTGCCTTACGTGGCCGAGTTCCGCGACTGGTTCGCCGACGCACTGGCGCGCATGGACCGCGCGTCACTGCTGGCCTGGCGCACGCAGGCGCCGCATGCGGCGCGCGCGCATCCGACACCGGAGCACCTGCTGCCGCTCTTCGTCGCACTCGGCGCCGCCGGCGAAAGCGCCAGGGCGGAACCCGTGCATCGCGACGCCCAGCTCGGGGCGCTCGCACTCGACGCGTATCGCTTCGTCGCCGGCGCAGCGCCGGCCTGACGTGCGG
>CAYTFA010000576.1:0-1780 GCA_964436755.1 uncultured Rhodocyclaceae bacterium
GAACCGGAATGCCCCAATCGAAGGTCGTGCGCGAGGCGGGCCCTATTGATGGGAGTCCAGCGAAAGGCCGAGCAGCCGCGACTGCAAAGCCTCATCGGCAACGAAGTCGGCCATGGTTCCGGCATGCACCACGCGGCCGTTGTCCATCACGGCGACGTTGTCGCCGAGGCGGCTGGCAAAGCCGAAGTTCTGCTCGACGAGCAGCACCGTCACGCCCTCGTCGCGCAGGGCGCCGAAGGCCACGATCAGGTTCTGGATGATCGCCGGTGCCAGACCCTTTGACGGCTCGTCGACGAGCAGCAGGCGCCTGGGTTCGACCATCGCCCGCGCGATCGACAGCATCTGTTTCTGCCCGCCGGAGAGCAGGCCGGCGCGCTGCAGCCAGAAGGTCTTGAGCGCCGGCATGAAACCGAAGATCCAGTCCAGACGCGCCGAGTCGAGCGGCCCGCGGCGCGCCGCAAGCATCAGGTTCTCGCGCACCGTGAGGTCGCTGAAGATGCCCATGTTCTCGGGAACGTAGGCGATGTCGAGGCGGGCCACATCCGGCGTGGCCCGCCCGGCAATGTCGGTGCCATCGAAGCGCACGCTCCCGGCGGAGGCCTGCCAGAGGCCCATGATGGTGCGCAGGGTCGTCGTCTTGCCCGCGCCGTTGCGGCCGAGCAGCATGGTGATGCCCCCGCGTGGCACGGTCAGGTCAACGCCGTGCAGGATGTGATACGGCCCGATGTGGGTGTTGACGCCATCGAGCACGAGGAGGGGCTGCATCGCGTCGCTCATTGCGTGCCCTCCTTGCGCTCGGCGGGAATGCCAAGGTAGGCCTCCTGCACCACGGGCGAGGCAATCACCTCCGCCGGCGCGCCGTCGGCCACGAGCGTACCGTTATGCAGCACCACGATGCGGTCGGCAAGCTCGCGCACCACGTCCATCTTGTGCTCGACGAGCAGGATGCACTTGTCGCCGCCGGCCTTGATGCGCTTGATGAGATCGAGGATCACCGGCACCTCGTCGACGCTCATGCCGGCCGTCGGCTCGTCGAACATATAGACCTCGGGCTCCAGCGCCAGCATCAGGCCGACTTCCAGCTTGCGCTGGTCGCCGTGCGGCAGGGTCATGGCCGGCACGTCGCGCTGGTGGGTCAGCGCCACCTGCTCGAGGATCGCATCGGCCTTTTCGATCAGGTCGCGACGGCTGTCCCAAAGGCTGAAGAATTGAATACCGACCCCCGCCCGCGACTGCACGGCGATGCGCACGTTCTCGTGCACCGTGAGAAAGGGGAACAGGTTGGTGAGCTGGAAGGCGCGGCCGATGCCCCGCCGCGTGCGTAATGGTGCCGGCAGGCGGGAAATGTCCTTGCCGAATAGGAATACCTCGCCCGCCGTCGCCGGAATCTGGCCCGAGACCAGGTTGAAATACGTGGTCTTGCCGGCGCCGTTGGGACCGACGATGGCCGTCAGCGTGCCGCGCCGGAACGCTGCGCTGACGCCATTGACCGCCACATGGCCGCCGAACCGAACCGTCAGGCCGCGGGTTTCGAGGACGGTATCCCCCGCCGCGGACGCAGTCGTATCAGGCATGCTCGCTGCAACCTCCCTGAACCGGCGCCGGCACTGCCGACGCCCTGGCCGGTGAGCCGGGGCGATGCGTGCCGCCCCGGCTTGGGCACGGGTTACTTCTTGTTGCGGATCGGCAGCTTGATCTCGTCCATCGTGACTTCGCTCACGAGCTCGGGGATCGCCCAGGCAACCGCCGGATCCACCTTGATCTTGAAGTGGTACATGGA
>CAYTFA010000577.1:0-1779 GCA_964436755.1 uncultured Rhodocyclaceae bacterium
CGCCGGCCGCCGACCAGGGCGACGGCGGTGTTGGCCGCCGCGCCCGGTTCGCACAGCGCCGGGCGGCCTTCGAGGCAGGGGATGCCGCGCCCGCAACTGGGCACGAAGACCAGCGCCACCGCGTCGCCGCGCGCGAGGTCGGTGACGCCGGGGCCGGTTTCCTCGACGATGCCGGCGGCCTCGTGGCCGAGCGCCATCGGCATCGGCCGCGGGCGATCGCCGTTGATGATCGAGAGGTCGGAATGGCACAGGCCGGCGGCCGTGATGCGCACCAGCACCTCGTCGGGACCGGGACCGGCGAGCTGGAGGGTTTCGATCGCGATCGGCCGCGTCCGGGCATAGGGACGCGGCTGTTCCATCTGGCTCAACACGGCGGCGCGGATTTGCATGGGCTTTTCCGATGTGCTTGCGGGGCTCCGGCCAAGTCTAGCGGATTACAGTCGGCGCCATGCCCGCCTCACGCGACTCGCTTGCCGTGCTGCTCGCCAGTTCGACGCTGGTGCTTTCCGGCTGCGGCGTGCTGCCCTACGGCACGCAGTCGCCGGCGCCGGTGGCCTCCGTCGGCGGCGGCGGCACGCAGGCGGATGGCACGGACGCCAACCCAAAAGCGAACGACGTGGTGCTCTTCGCGCTGGGGCTGATCGAGACGGGCTACCGCTTCGGCGGCAAGAATCCGGATGCCGGCCTCGATTGCAGCGGCATGGTCAGCTACGTGTTCGAGAAGTCGGTCAACATGCGGCTGGCCGGCTCGGCGTCCGACCTGGCGCGCCAGGGCCGCCCGGTGCCGGCCGAGCGCCTGCGTCCGGGCGACCTGGTGTTCTTCAATACGCGCAACCGCCCGCATTCGCACGTCGGCATCTACATCGGCGACGACCGCTTCGTGCACGCGCCGAGCAGCCGCGGCAAGGTGCGCACGGAAAGCCTGAAGAGCGGCTGGTTCGCGGTGCGCTTCGAGGAAGCGCGGACCTACTTCGACTAGGACGCGGCCAGCATCCGTTCGAGCGCGATCTTGGCCGGCACCGCTTCGTGCTCCGGTACCGAGATGCGGTTGACCACTTTGCCCTCGACCAGGTTCTCGAGGGTCCAGGCCAGGTGCTGCGGATCGATGCGCTGCATGGTCGAGCACATGCAGACGGTGCCGGCCATGAACTGCACGGTCTTGCCTTCGTGCTTGGTCTCCTGCGCCAGGCGCTCGACCAGGTTCAGCTCGGTGCCGACCAGCCAGCGCGTGTTCGGCGCGGCTTCCTTGACCGTCTTGAGGATGTATTCGGTGCTGCCGACGTAATCCGACTGCTTGCAGACTTCGAAGCTGCACTCGGGATGGGAGATGACGCGGCCGTCCGGATGCTGGTTGCGGAACTTGATGATGTCACGCGGCTGGAACATCTGGTGCACGGAACAGTAGCCGTGCCAGAGGATGATCCTGGCCTTGTCGATCTGCTCGCGCGTGAGCCCGCCCTGTTCGAGGTCGGAGTTCCAGATGACCATCTCGTCCATCGGGATGCCCATCTTGTGGCCGCTCCAGCGGCCGAGGTGCTGGTCGGGGAAGAACAGCACCTTGCCGCGACGGGCGAAGGCCCATTCGAGGATCTTCGGCGCATTCGACGAGGTGCAGACGATGCCGCCATGCTCGCCGCAGAAGGCCTTGAGGTCGGCCGCGGAATTGATGTACGTGACCGGGGTGACCTGTTCGTCCGGGTTCAGCACCGCGCCGAGTTCACGCCAGGCGCGCTCGACCTTGGCCAGGCTCGCCATGTCGGCCATCGAGCAGCCGGCGGC
>CAYTFA010000578.1:0-1771 GCA_964436755.1 uncultured Rhodocyclaceae bacterium
ACGCGACCGGATCTTCCAGGCCAAGGGGCACGACTACACGACGACCGCGCTCGTCGGTGGCGACGCGCAGCTTGCTGCCGGATTCGAGGACGGTCACTTCGCGACGATCTACCTCAGCCCGAAGGATTATCACCGCATCCACATGCCCTGCGCGGGCAGGCTGCGGCGCATGATCCACGTGCCGGGGGCGCTGTTCTCGGTGAATCCGGCGACGGCGCGCGGCGTGCCCGGGCTGTTTGCGCGCAATGAACGCGTGGTCTGCGTCTTCGAGGGCGAGTGCGGTCCGTTCGTGATGGTGCTGGTCGGCGCCACCATCGTCGGCAGCATGGCCACGGTCTGGCACGGTGTGGTGAATCCACCGCGGCCGGGACGCCTGCGCGAGTGGCGTTATGACGATCGCGAGTTGAGCTACGCACAAGGCGCCGAGATGGGTCGCTTCCTGCTCGGCTCGACCGTGGTGCTGCTCTTCCCTCGCGGCACGCTGCGCTTCGATCCCGGCTGGGCGCCGGCACGCGCCGTCCGCATGGGCGAACGGATGGGCGAACGGGGCGCCTGAGCACCGGCCGGTTTCTCCGGATCCGGATAGGCCCTGGGGACGGGCCAAGGCCTGCACGGCCCCAACTTGGTGCTGCGCAGGGCTTGGCCCGCACCCGGTGGCCATCGCCCACTTGAGCCCCTGCAGTTTCCATCCGGCCCTTTCGGCGATTACCCCGAATCCTAAGAAAGCACTTTCGCTTTCACTTCTACCTTCATTGATTTTATTGAGAAAAATTTCAAGGAAAAATTCTCCTGTCCTTGCTCTAAGCCCTTGTTGCGCTTGGAAAAACCCGCTCCTCATCCTTGACCGGCATCAAAAAGTGTCCTAAAGTGGGATTTCGTGGGGTTTTGTGGGAAATCCCGGCCAAACAATGGCCTGGGATCCAGTGGGGGAGAGCGGATGTTTCAGGGCGCGGCGACGCTGAATCTCGATGCCAAGGGGCGCATGGCCGTCCCTGCGCGGCATCGCGACGCCCTCATCGCTGCGGGTGACGGTCATCTGGTCGTAACCGCGCATCCCCATCGCTGCCTGCTGCTGTATCCGCGTCCCGCGTGGGAACCGATCCGCGACCAGATCCTGGCGGCGCCGAGCCTGCAGGTGGAGACGGCGATGGTGCGCCGGCTGCTGGTCGGCTTCGCCGAGGATTGCGAACTGGACGCTGCCGGACGGCTGCTGCTTTCGCCCTCGCTGCGCCAGTACGCCGGGCTGGAGAAGGAGATCTGGCTGATCGGCCAGGGCCGGCACTTCGAAATCTGGTCGGCCGCGGGCTGGAAGGCGCAGCAGGATGCGATCTTCGCCGTCGGCGACAAGCTGCTGCCTCCGGGCCTGGAAAACCTTGCGCTGTGAGCGCCCGGTCCCATGCCAGCGTGCTTGCGGCGGAAGCCGTGGCGGCGCTGGCGATCCGTCCCGCCGGCACCTACCTGGATGCGACCTTTGGTCGCGGTGGCCACAGCCGGGCGATCCTCGCGGCGCTGGGTCCGCAGGGTCGCCTCGTCGCACTCGATCGCGATCCGGCGGCAATCGAAGCCGGCGCGACGATCGTCGATCCACGGTTCACGCTGGCCCATTCCGCGTTCAGTGCGTTCGATGCGGTGCTCGACGCCATGGGAGTCGCCTCGCTGGATGGAATGCTGCTCGACCTCGGCGTTTCCTCGCCGCAGCTCGACACGCCGGAAAGAGGCATGAGTTTTCGTTTCGATGCGCCGCTGGACATGCGCATGGATACGACGCAGG
>CAYTFA010000579.1:0-1771 GCA_964436755.1 uncultured Rhodocyclaceae bacterium
ACCCACGAGACCATCGCCCTGCTGCACACCTCGTTCAACACGCCGCTGGATCGGGACGAGATCCACCAGCTGATCATGCGCATGGACGACATCCTCGACCTGATCCAGGATTTCGCCGAAGCCATGTATCTCTACGATATCCGGCAGCTGACGCCGGAAGCCCGGCAGTTGTCGGACATCGTTGCGTCGAGTTGCGAACGCGTGAAATCGGCGGTGGTCCTGCTCAACAAAATGGACAACGCACCGGCCATGCTCAAGCTCTGTCGTGAAATCGACCAGCTCGAGTCCGACGCCGACCGCGCCATGCGCACCGGCATCACCAAGCTGTTCCGCGAGGAGGCCGACGTGCGCCAGTTGATCAAGATGAAGGGCATCTACGAGCTGCTCGAGTCGGTGACCGACCGTGCCGAAGATGTCGCCAACATCGTCGAGGGCATCATCCTAGAAAACTCGTAGGGCCGCGCGGCGTCCATCATGCAAGCGGTCGACATGAGCCTGTCGGTGATCGTCGTGCTGGTGCTGCTGGCGCTGGCCTTCGATTTCATGAACGGCTTCCACGATGCCGCCAATTCGATCGCCACGGTCGTTTCGACGCGGGTGCTCAAGCCCCACCAGGCGGTCCTCTGGGCGGCATTCTTCAACGTCGTTGCCATCTTCATCTTCCACCTGTCGGTGGCCAAGACCATCGGCAAGGGCACGGTGGATCCCGCCATCGTCGACCATTACGTCATCTTCGGTGCGCTGGTCGGCGCCATCGTCTGGAACATCGTCACCTGGTACTACGGCATTCCGTCGAGTTCGTCCCATGCGCTGATCGGCGGGCTGGTCGGTGCGGCGGTAGCCAAGGGCGGCGCCGCCACGCTGATCTGGGGCGGCCTGGGCAAGATCGTCCTGTTCATCTTCCTCGCGCCGCTGCTCGGCTTCCTGCTCGGCGGCTCGATCATGGTGGCGATCGCCTGGATCTGCAACCGCGTTCCCCCCAAGCGGGCGGACAAGATATTCCGCCGCCTGCAGCTAGTTTCCGCGGCCGGCTACAGCATCGGCCACGGCGGCAACGACGCGCAAAAAACCATCGGCATCATCTGGATGCTGCTCGTTGCGGGCGGCGTGCCCGACACCGCGGAATCGGTTCCCGTCTGGGTCATCGTCGCCTGCTATACCTCGATGGGCCTCGGCACCATGTTCGGCGGCTGGCGCATCGTGCGCACCATGGGCCAGCGCATCACCAAGCTCAACCAGGCCAAGGGGTTTTCGGCCAGCATGGGCGGGGCGATCACCCTGTTCATGTCGACCTTCATGGGCATTCCGGTGTCGACCACGCACACGATCACCGGTGCGATCGCCGGCGTCGGCTCCACGGGCGGGCCGAAGAACGTGCGCTGGGGCGTCGCCGGCGGCATCGTCTGGGCCTGGATTTTGACCATTCCGGCGAGTGCCTTCGTCGCCGGCGTCGCCTGGTGGATCGGTCGCCACGTGCTGTGAGCCCGTGTCAGGCGTGTGGTGCGTGCTGTGCGACGTTCCGCGTTTCCTTTCCGAGTTTTGAAGTCGATGACCAGCCGGGGGGCACGGTGCCTGCCGGGCTGGTGGAAGAGATCAACCCCGGCCTCGCCTGCATGAGGGGCACGGCGAGCGCGCCTTCCCGCTGCATTGCGCTGCGCGGTCGCATCGGCGAATCCGTTGCCTGCGCCATCTACGACAGCCGACCGCAGGCCTGCCGCGAATTCGCGCCGCTCGCCGCGCTCGGCCGCGGCGACGAGGCCTGCGACGAGGC
>CAYTFA010000580.1:0-1767 GCA_964436755.1 uncultured Rhodocyclaceae bacterium
CTGCCGATCACCGGCCTGGCCGAAGCCTCGGCGCGCCCGGCCAACTTCATCGGCCTGCATTTCTTCTCGCCTGCGGAAAAGATGCCGCTGGTCGAGATCATCGTCGGCAAGGCAACCTCCGACGCGACGCTGGCGCGGTCAATGGATTACGTCAAGGCGATCGGCAAGACGCCCATCGTCGTCAATGACTCACGCGGCTTCTACACCAGCCGCGTGTTCGGCACGTATGTCTCGGAAGGCATGGCCCTGCTCGAGGAAGGCGTGCCGCCGGCGCTGATCGACAAGGCCGGCCTGATCGCCGGCATGCCGGTGGGACCTCTCGCGCTGGCCGACGAGGTATCGATCGAACTTGTGTACAAGATCGCGCAGCAGACCCGCGCCGACCTCGGTGCTGCCTACGTCGAGCGCGCCGCCGACCGTGTCGCGGCGAAGATGGTCGCCACGCTCGGCCGGCTGGGCCGCAAGTCGGGGGCCGGCTTCTACGATTACCCCGCGGATGCGCCCAAGCATTTGTGGCCTGGCCTGGCCGAACGGTTTCCGGTCAAGGCCGCGGTGCCGTCGCTCGACGAAATCGTCGAGCGCCTGATCCTGGTGCAGTCGGTCGAGACTGCACGCTGCCTCGAGGAAAAGGTGCTGCGCGCGCCGATCGATGCAGATATCGGGGCGATCCTGGGCTGGGGCTACCCGCCCTTCCGCGGTGGCCCGATCGGGTGGATGCATACGCTCGGTGTGCCGGTGGCGGTCGCTGCGCTGGACCGCCTGGCGGAACGTTGCGGCGCACGGTTTGCTGCACCGCAACTGCTGCGTGACATGGCGGACCGGGGAACGAAGTTCTACGACTGAAAAAACTCGGCCGCCGGCGCTTGCGTCCTAAGCCTTAAGGCATAATCCGCAGCCGAAGCACGCCCGCGACGGGCACAATAAATAAACAAGGGTAATTCCCCGGAGGAGAGTTCGGGTGTTGCAGCTCCTGCAGCTGGTCATCGGCGGAGCGGCGATCGGCTGCATCTACGCGCTGATCGCGCTCGGCTTTGTGTTGATTTACAAGGCGACCGAAACCGTCAATTTCGCCCAGGGCGATTTGATGATGGTCGGCGGCTTCATTGGCCTGTCCGCCATGACGCTTGGCGGATTGCCGTTCTGGGCTGCTTTCCTGGCCACCGTGGTGGCTATGCTGCTGCTCGGCATGCTCACCGAGCGTCTTGTGCTGCGCCCCCTGCTCGGCCAGCCGGCCTTTACCGTGGTGATGCTGACCATCGGCCTGGGTTACCTGGGGCGCGGCGTGGTGACCATGATTCCGTACTGGGGAACCGAGACGCATACGCTGCCGGTCCCCTACAAGGACGAGGTGCTTTGGATCGGCGAGACCGGCAAGGGCCTGGTCGTCTCCATCGAACACCTCGCCATCATCGTCGCCACAAGCGTGCTGGTGGTCCTGCTCTACGCGTTCTTCCGCTATACCAAGCTGGGCATTGCCATGCAGGCGACGTCGCAGAACCAGCTTGCCGCGTTCTACATGGGCATCCCGGTACGGCGCGTGAACATGCTGATCTGGGGCATTTCCTCGGCCATCTGCGGTGCTGCCGCGCTGCTGCTCGCGCCCATCACCTTCGTCCATGCCAACATGGGCTTCGTCGGCCTCAAGGCCTTTCCCGCTGCGGTCGTCGGTGGTTTCGGCAGCATTCCCGGGGCGCTGGTCGGCGGCCTCATCGTCGGCATCGTCGAGTCGCTGGCCGGCTTCTACCTGCCCGAGGGCTTCAAGGACAT
>CAYTFA010000581.1:0-1756 GCA_964436755.1 uncultured Rhodocyclaceae bacterium
CTTCGATCAGGCCCAGGCGCTTTTGCGAGGCCTCGTCCTTTTCCTTCTTCACCGCTTCGCGCTCGATCTTCAACTGGATCAGGCGACGGTCGAGCTTGTCCATCGCCTCCGGCTTGGAGTCGATTTCCATCTTGATGCGCGCCGCCGCCTCGTCGATCAGGTCGATCGCCTTGTCCGGCAGGAAGCGGTCAGTGATGTAGCGATGCGAGAGCTCGGCCGCGGCAACGATGGCCGGGTCGGTGATGTCCACGCCGTGGTGCAGTTCGTATTTCTCCTGCAGGCCGCGCAGGATCGCGATGGAGGCCTCGACCGAGGGCTCGTCCACCATCACCTTCTGGAAGCGGCGCTCCAGCGCAGCGTCCTTCTCGATGTACTTGCGGTACTCGTCGAGCGTGGTGGCGCCGATACAGTGAAGTTCGCCGCGCGCCAGGGCCGGCTTCAGCATGTTGCCGGCGTCGATGGCGCCTTCCGCCTTGCCGGCGCCGACCATGGTGTGAATCTCATCGATGAAGACGATGATGCGCCCCTCGTCCAGGGCGATCTCCTTCAGCACCGCCTTCAGCCGCTCCTCGAACTCGCCGCGGTACTTGGCACCGGCCAGGAGGCCCGCCATGTCGAGCACCAGCACGCGCTTGCCCTTCAGCGTCTCCGGTACCTCATCGTTGACGATGCGCTGGGCAAGGCCCTCGACGATGGCCGTCTTGCCCACGCCGGGTTCGCCGATCAGCACCGGGTTGTTCTTGGTGCGGCGCTGCAGGATCTGGATGGCGCGGCGAATCTCGTCGTCGCGGCCGATCACCGGGTCGAGCTTGCCCTGGCGGGCGCGCTCGGTGAGGTCGAGGCAGTACTTCTTCAGGGCCTCGCGCTGGCCTTCGGCCTCCTGCGAACCGACGTTCTCGCCGCCGCGCACCGCCTTGATCGCCTCTTCGAGCGCCTTGCGCTGGACTCCGGCCTCCTTCATCAGGCGCCCGGCCTCACCCTTGTCGCTGGTCAGCGCCAGCAGGAACATCTCCGAGGCGATGAACTGGTCACCGGCCTTTTGCGCTTCCTTGTCGGTGACGTTGAGCAGGTTTGCCAGGTCGCGCCCGATGCTGACTTCGCCCGCATGGCCCTCGACCTTGGGCAGGCGCTCCAGCGCCTTGCCCAGCGCCGCCTTGAGGCCGGCGACATTGGCACCGGCACGCGCCAGCAGCGAGGACGCGCCGCCGTCTTCCTGGTTGAGCAGGGCCAGCAGCAGGTGCTGCGGCTCGATGAACTGCTGGTCGTTGCCCACGGCCAGGCTTTGGGCGTCCGCCACCGCCTGCTGGAAGAGGGTCGTAAATTTGTCGAAGCGCATGGCGCCGGCCTCAATGAATTAGCACTGGGGCCAACGTGGGGATCACCGCCCGGATTTCAATGCCCGCAGCCGCCGGCCGGGCGCCCGTCGCTCAGCGCCGGCCCTTCTGGCTCTCGTAATAGACCACGCGGCGCGCCCGCATCACCTCACCCAGCGGGCGATGGGCCGCCAGCGCGCGCCAGGGATCGAAGGCCGTGCTCTCGGCGGCGGCGGCGGCCGCCTTGCCCTTGGCCGATTCCGGGTCCTGCGGCGGCAGGGTCAGTACACCCACCGTGACGTAAGGCGCGACGTCCTCCGGCCAGTCCTTGGATGCATCCTCGATCGGGGTGCTGGCTTCGTCAACGAAGAACTGCAACTGGAGTTCGCACTTCAGCGGTCCGGCATTGAGATGGGCGAGGAATTCGCTGGCCCAGTCGCCCG
>CAYTFA010000582.1:0-1753 GCA_964436755.1 uncultured Rhodocyclaceae bacterium
CGAGACGTTCGTTCCGACCGTCACGCCGGATGTGGTGGTCGAACAGGCGGATGAACACCTCCTCGAGGCGACCGGTCATTTCGCCGACGCGCACCATCGACAGATAGAAGGGGGAGAACACCGTGGGATGCCGGGCCAGCGACAGCGACATCTCGCGGCCGGAATCCAGGCTGGTGCGCACGTCCTGCAGAACCTCGCGCATCGCCGGGTTGGCACTCGACTCCTGCAGGCCGGCCAGCGCACGCATGATGGGCACGCCGGACCGCAGCAGCGTATGGATCTGGCGCGAGAAGAGCAGCACGTCGACGTGCTCGACCTTGGGCTTGAAGAAGTTGAACTCGAACGCCGGACCGTCCGCCGCCGTGGCCTGGGCCGGTGCTATCTCGATCGGCGTCACGCCGCTGCCGCGCAACTGGTCGGCCACGGCCCCCGCGCTGGCACCGTCGAGGACGCCCTGCACCATCTGTCCGGCCCCGTTGCGGCCGCGGTAGGAGAATCCAGGCATCGCGGCGCCGTCAGTCGTCGAGTTGGGTGCTGACGCGCATGGCCTCGATCACCGTCGTGCGGCCGGTCGCGGCAAGGCGCACGGCATCGCGGCGCAGCGTGTCGCCTGCCATTTGCTCGCGGCCGAGCGCCATGAACTCGTTGGGGTCGCCGCGGTTGAGAGCCTCGACCAGCGTATTGCTCATCTCGAGCTGTTCGTAAACGGCCTGGCGCCCCTGATAGCCGGTGTTGGCGCAGTGGCTGCACCCCTGCCCCTGCCGGTAGGGCTGGTTATCGACTGCATCGCCCAGTTCGGACTTCAGCCAGAGGCGCTCGTGAGGCTCGGGCACGTAGGGCGCCGAGCAGTTCTCGCAGATGACGCGTACCAGGCGCTGTGCCAGCACCATCTGGATCGACATCGCCACCATGTAGCGGGGTACGCCCATGTCGAGCAGGCGGATCGGCGTCGACAGCGCGTCGTTGGTGTGCAGGGTGGACAGCACGAGGTGGCCTGTCATCGAGGCGCGCATGCCGATTTCGGCGGTTTCCTGGTCGCGCATTTCGCCGAGCAGGATGATGTCCGGGTCCTGGCGCAGCGCGGTGCGCAGCACCCGGCTGAACGACAGGTCGATCTTCTCGTGCACCTGCACCTGGTTGAGGCCGGGCAGGCGGTATTCCACCGGATCCTCGACGGTAATGATCTTCTTTTCCGGCGTATTGAGTTCGTTGAGCGCGGCATACAGTGTCGTCGTCTTGCCCGAACCCGTGGGGCCGGTGACGAGGACGATGCCCGACGGTCGTGCAATCGAGTGGCGGAAGCGCTCGAGGATATGCGGCGGCATGCGCAGCTTGTCCAGCTGGAGCAGGCCGGTGTTCTGCGCCAGCAGGCGCATCACAACGGACTCGCCGTGCTGCGTCGGCATCGACGAGATACGGATGTCGATGGCTGTATTGCGCAGGTTGATGTTGAAGCGGCCGTCCTGGGGCAGGCGCTTCTCGGAGATGTCGAGACCGGACATCAGCTTTAGCCGCAGTACCAGGGCAGTGGCGATCTTGGCGTCCGCCTCGGTCTGCACGTGCAGCACGCCATCGATACGGAAGCGAATCAGCAGCGACTTTTCCTGCGGCTCGATGTGGATGTCGGAAGCGCGCATCTTGAGCGCCTCCTCGAACACGGTGTTGAGCAGCTTGACGACCGGGGCATCCTCCGCACCGGCCGTAAGGCCGAGCAGGTTGCCGAACTCGACGGAGACGTCGGCCATGTCGGCCG
>CAYTFA010000583.1:0-1751 GCA_964436755.1 uncultured Rhodocyclaceae bacterium
GCCAGCACCTCCATGTTGCCGGTGTCGGGGGCGCTGCAGTTGAAGACCTCGCTGGCCCACAGCACATGGCCCATGCGCTCGGCCAGCGGCGCGTATTCGGCGTTGGTGAGACCGGCGCCCAGATGGCTCTCGGGCAGGAAGAGGTTCCACAGGCCCTCGGCCTTGGCCTGCTGCTTGAGCGTCTCGATGGTCTTGAGCGGCGTCCAGCGCCGCCCGGCCGCGCTGTTGGCCGCCAGCTCGTCGCGGCAGGCCTGCTCCTGCGGCTCGATGCGCTCGCGCATGAAGGCGTCGACGCGCTGCAGCAGTTCATCCCCGCGCGGGGTCGATCCGAAGTTCATTCCAGTCCTTTCTTCTGGGCCAGCGCCCAACCGAGTTCCGCCACCCGGGGCGCCAGCGCCCCCTGCGCCACCGCCTGCTGGCTGGAGGCGATGCCCTGCCGTGCCCGCGCCGCCACGCCCTGCATGATGGCGGCGAGGCGGAACAGGTTGTAGGCGAAGTAGAAATTCCAGCGCGCGCCGACCTGCAGGCCGCTGCGCGCCTCGTAGCGGGCGCAGTAGTCGGCCAGCAGCGGGATGCCCAGGGCGGCCAGATCCAGGCCGGCCAGTCCGCGCATCGGGCCGGGTGGCGCCACCCAGGCCAGCGCGTGGTAGGCGAAGTCGGCCAGCGGGTGGCCCAGGGTCGACAGCTCCCAGTCGAGCACCGCCAGCATGCGCGGCTCGGTGGGGTGGAACACCGTGTTGTCGAGGCGGAAGTCGCCATGCACGATGGATGTCTCGTCGCCGGCCGGGATGTTCTGCGGCAGCCAGTCGATCAGCTTGTCCATGGCCTCGATCTTTTCGGTTTCCGAGGCGCGGTACTGCTTGCTCCAGCGGTCGATCTGGCGCGCGAAGTAGCTGCCCGGCTTGCCGTAGTCGGCGAGCCCGACGGCGGCGTAGTCCACCTTGTGCAGGGCGGCGATGACGCGGTTCAGTTCGTCGAAGATCGCGGCGCGCTCGGTCGGGCTGATGCCCGGCACGGACGGGTCCCAGAGGATGCGGCCGTCGACGCAGTCCATGATGTAGAACATGGTGCCGATGACGTTCTCGTCGGTGCACAGCGCGTAGGTCTTGGCCACCGGCACGTCGGTCTGCGCCAGCGCGGTGATGACCTTGTATTCGCGGTCGACGGCGTGGGCGCTGGGCAGCAGCTTGCCGGGCGGTTTGCGGCGCATGACGTACCTGCGGCCGCCGGCCGACAGCATGAAGGTGGGATTGGACTGCCCGCCCTTGAACTTCTCGACGTGGAGGTCGCCGGAGTATCCCTCGACGTTGGCCTTCATCCACGCGGCCAGGCGGCCGAGGTCGAGGGCGTCCTTGTCGGTGATCGGGCGGGTGCCGGTGTGTGCTTCGCTCATCTTTGTTCCGTTTGCTGGTTGCAGGCGGCTGCCATGCCTGTCGATTGAATGTAACCCGGCGCGGCCAGCCCTGCTGGGCCTGGGGCCGCAAGCGCCCTTTCACGGGGACCCGGTTTGCGGCGGGTGGCCAACCCACGGCGACCCGCCACAAACCACCCGTGTGCAGGGCGCGGCCCCTTTATGGCGCTGCGCAGGGCATGGCTCGCGCCCGCGCGCCGCGCCACCGGGGCGGACCGCAAGAACCAAGCCCCTGTGCAGCCGGCCTCGCCGGCGGGTCGCGCGTGCGCGGATTGTCGTGTTTTGACTGTCCGCCGCGCGCGGGGACCCGCCCGAGGACACGATTGGCGCAACCGGGGCG
>CAYTFA010000584.1:0-1744 GCA_964436755.1 uncultured Rhodocyclaceae bacterium
GCCCATGGCGAACTCGTCCATGTTGAGCTTGCCCAGCGTCACCATGCCGGCGGCGGCAAGCTTTTCGACGACATGCGCGTCATAGGGGGCGACGAAGTTGTCGAGCATGCGCGAGCCGCAGGTGGTACGCCAGCCGCGTGTGCAGAAGATGTCCTTGTGGGCCAGGGGGATGCCGGCCAGCGGTGCGCCCGGCGCACCCACCGCGCCCGAGGCATCGGCCGCGCGCGCCATGGCCAGGGTCTTCTCGCGATCGGTGGTGACGAAGGCGTTGAGTGCCGGGTTGAGGCGCTCGATGCGGTCGAGGAACAGGCCCGCCAGTTCGGCGGCGGAAACCTTCCGCGCGGCCAGCCCCGCAGAAATCTCGCGCAACGACGAGTTGATCATTCCACGACCCGCGGCACGAGGTAGAGGCCGGCTTCGGTTTCCGGGGCCACCGCCTGGAAGTCCGCGCGGAGGTCGATCTCGGTAACGGCGTCCGCGCGCAGCCGTTGCACGACGTCAACGGCATGGGCCATCGGTTCGATGCCTTCGGTATCGACCGCCTGCAGCTGCTCGACGAAGCCAAGGATGCCGTTGAGCTGCTCGCGCGTGGCTTCGCGCTCCGCGTCGGAGAGCTCGATGCGCGCCAGCCGGGCAATGCGGGCGACGTCGGCGAGGGTCAGGGACATGGCAACGGGTTCGAGGGGGTGCGAAAGGACGGTTTTCAGGCCCGGCGGCATCGTTGGCGGCCGGTGCGATGCGGTATTATATGCGGCTATTCGGCCGCGGTCCCTGCGGCCGGGCTTCTTTTCGGGAACACGATGTTCGGCTTTCTGCGCTCCTACTTCTCCAACGACCTCGCCATCGACCTCGGTACCGCGAACACGCTGATCTACGTGCGCGGCAAGGGTGTCGTCCTCGACGAGCCTTCGGTCGTCGCCATCCGCATCGAGGGCGGCCCCAACGCCAAGAAGACCATCCAGGCGGTCGGCCACGAGGCGAAGACCATGATCGGGCGCAACCCGAAGGAGATTTCGGTCATCCGCCCGCTCAAGGACGGCGTGATCGCGGACTTCACCGTAACCGAGCAGATGCTCAAGCAGTTCATCAAGCGGGTGCACGAGTCGCGCCTGTTCTCGCCCAGTCCGCGCATCATCATCTGCGTTCCCTCCGGCTCCACGCAGGTTGAGCGTCGCGCCATCCGCGAGTCGGCGGTGGGTGCCGGCGCCTCCCACGTGTACCTGATCGAAGAGCCGATGGCGGCGGCGATCGGCGCCGGCCTGCCGGTTTCCGACCCGACCGGATCGATGGTGGTTGACATCGGCGGCGGTACCACCGAGGTCGGCGTGATCTCTCTGGGCGGCATGGTCTACGCCAACTCGGTGCGCGTCGGCGGCGACAAGTTCGACGAGGCGATCATCTCCTACATCAGCCGCAACTACGGCATGCAGATCGGCGACAACAGCGCCGAGAACATCAAGAAGCAGATCGGCTCGGCCTTCCCCGGCGCCGAGGTGCGCGAGATGGAAGTCTCCGGCATCAACCGCGCCGAGGGCATCCCGCGCAAGTTCACGATTTCCTCCAACGAAGTCCTCGAGGCCCTCTCCGAGCCGCTCAACCAGGTGGTCAAGGCGGTCAAGGACGCGCTGGAGAAGACCCCGCCCGAACTCGGCGCCGACATCGCCGAGCGCGGCCTGGTGCTCACCGGCGGCGGTGCCCTGCTGCACGACCTCGACCGCCTGCTGACCGAGGAAACCGGCCTGCC
>CAYTFA010000585.1:0-1743 GCA_964436755.1 uncultured Rhodocyclaceae bacterium
GTTCTGCACCGGCTCGGCATCGAGATGCTCGAGGCCGATGGTGCCGGCTGATGCGGTGCCGTGCGCCTGCACCTCAACGACGCCGAGGCCGCGCGCGACGACGCCCGCCGCAACATCGACGCCTGGTGGCCGCTGCTCGAGGCCGGCGCCGAGGGCCTGGTGATGACGGCCTCCGGCTGCGGTTCCCATGTCCTCGAGTACGCGCACCTGCTGCAGGATGATCCGGACTACGCGATGAAGGCCGCGCGCGTGTCGCTCGCCACGCGCGACGTGTCCGAGGTGATCGCGGCGGAAGCGACGGCGCTCTCCGCGCTGCTCGACCGGTGCGCACCGCTGCCCGAGGCCGAGCGGGCGCTGGCCTTCCACAGCCCGTGCAGCCTGCAGCACGGGCTGAAGATCCGCGGTACGGTCGAAGGACTGCTCGGTGCCGCCGGCTATGCGCTGGTGCCGGTGGCCGATGCCCATCTCTGCTGCGGGTCGGCGGGCACCTACTCGGTGCTGCAGCCGGCAATCGCCGCGCGGCTGCAGGCCAACAAGATCGCCGCGCTGACCGCCGCGGCGCCACGCGCGATCGCCAGCGCCAACATCGGCTGCATCGGGCATCTGCAGGGCGCGACCGAGCTGCCGGTACGGCACTGGATCGAACTGGTCGACGAGCGCCTGGCGAGCTGATGGATATCCGCCTCGACGAGTCGGCGCGCGACTGGCACGCGCTGCACTCCACCTTCCGCTGGAACACCCCGGCGCGCTACAACATCGCGCGGGCCTGCTGCGGGCGCTGGGCCGAGGACCGCAGCCGCTTCGCGCTCTACTACGAGGACGAGGCAGGGCACAGCGAAGCGTGGACCTTCTGGGACATCCAGCAGGCGGCGAACCGGCTTTCCAACGTGCTCGGCGCCATGGGCGTGATGGCCGGCGACCGTGTCGCCATCATCCTGCCGCAGCGGCCGCAGACCGGCATCGCGCACATGGCCTGCTACCAGATGGGTGCGATCGCCGTGCCGGTTTCCCACCTGTTCGGTGCCGATGCGATCGAGTACCGGCTGAACCACGCCGGCGTGCGCGTTGCCATCATCGACGAGGGCGGACTCGAGAAGCTCGGCGCCGTGCGCGAGCGACTGCCCGGCCTGGCCCACGTGATCGGCGTCGATGGCACGCGCGAGTCCTGGGTGCGCGAATGGGATGCGCTGCTGCCGAAGGCCTCGTCACGCTACGCGGCGCGCGACACGGCGGCCGACGATCCGGCGCTGATCATCTACACCAGCGGCACCACGGGCAACCCCAAGGGCGCCCTGATCGCCCAGCGCAGCCTGTACGGCAACCTCTCCGGCTTCGTCTGCTCGCACGACTTCTATCCGCGCCGCGGCGACATGTTCTGGTCGCCGGCCGACTGGGCATGGACCGGCGGTTTGTTCGACGCCCTGCTGCCGAGCTGGAACTTCGGCCAGCCGCTGCTCGGCTACCGCGGCCGCTTCGATCCCGAGAAGGCCTTCTGGCTCATGGAGAAGTACGGGGTGCGCAACAGTTTCCTGTTCCCCACCGCGCTGAAGATGATGATGAAGGCGGTGCCGCAGCCGCGCGAGAAATACGACCTGGCCCTGCGCTCGATCATGAGCGCCGGCGAGACCGTGGGCGAGACGGTGTGCCACTGGGTGCAGGAGGCGCTCGGCGTCACCGTGAACGAGATGTTCGGGCAGACCGAGATCAACTACATCGTCGGCAACTGCGCGGCGGTGACGGCGC
>CAYTFA010000586.1:0-1739 GCA_964436755.1 uncultured Rhodocyclaceae bacterium
GATGCGCCGCTGATGCACTGGGCGATCTGGGACGCCATGTTCCGCATGCAGAACGCCTTCGAGGGTGTGATCTCGAACTACCCGAACCGCTTCATCGCGGCCCTGCTGCACTGGTACGTGTTCCCGCTCGGCCGCCCCTACGAGGTGCCGTCCGACCGCCTCGGCCACGACGTGGCGAAGCTGCTGATCGAGCCATCGGCGTCACGCGACCGACTCACCGCCGGCATGTTCGTGCCGCGCGACGAGAACGACGCGGTGGGCGTCATCGAGCTGGCGCTCGAGGCGACGATCGCCGCTGAGCCGGTCGAGGCGAAGATTCGCGCCGCGCAGAAGGCCGGCAAGGTCGCCGGCGGCGATGCGGCGATGATGGCCACCCATGCCCGCGAGGCCGGGGTCATCAGCGCCGAGGAGCTGGCGCTGCTGCAGCGGCGTGCCGCCCTGCGCGATCGTGCCATCGCGGTCGACGACTTCCCGCAGGACTTCTCGCACGAGGCAACGACCCGGTCGCCCGTCGCCGGCGCGCTGCGCAAGGCGGCCTGAGATGAAGCCCTTCGAACCCGTCTTCATCGTCGACGGCGCGCGCACGCCCTTCCTCAAGTCACGCAACGTTCCCGGTCCCTTCGCCGCCTCCGACCTCGCCACCGCCGCCGGTCGCGCCCTGCTGGCCCGCCAGCCCTTCGCCCCGGAGCAGCTCGACGAGGTGATCGTCGGCTGCGCCGGACCCAGCGTGGACGAGGTGAACATCGGTCGCGTCATCAGCCTGCGCCTGGGCTGCGGCAACAAGGTGCCGGGCTGGACCGTGATGCGCAACTGCGCCTCGGGCATGCAGGCGCTGGATTCGGCCATCGCCAACATCCACAGCGGCCGCTCCGGGCTGGTGCTGGCCGGCGGCGTCGATGCGCTGTCGCGCACGCCGCTGCTCTATTCGGACAAGATGGTGCTGTGGTTTTCGCAGATGGCCCAGGCACGCACGACGGGCGCCAGGCTCGGGATGTTCGCCAAGCTACGGCCGGCGATGCTGCTGACCCCGGTGATCGGCATCGTCAAGGGCCTCACCGACCCGGTGGTCGACCTCATGATGGGCCAGACCGCCGAGAACCTGGCCTGGAAGTTCGGCATCACGCGCGAGCAGATGGACGCCTATTCCGTCGAAAGCCATCGCCGCGTCTCGGCGGCGCAGAAGGCCGGGCGCTTCGGCGAGATCGTCCCGCTGATCGGCACCGACGGCAAGGTATATGCGGAAGACGACGGCGTGCGCCACGACTCCAGCATCGAGGGACTGGCCAAGCTCAAGCCCTTCTTCGACCGCAAGTACGGCAAGATCACCCCGGGCAACAGTTCGCAGATCACCGACGGCGGCGCCTGGCTGCTGCTGGCCTCCGCCGAAGCCGTCGAAAAGCACAAGCTGGAACCCATCGGCAGGATCACCGACACGCAATGGGCCGGACTCGACCCGGCGCAAATGGGCCTCGGCCCCGTGCATGCGGCGACACCCATCCTGCAGCGCCACGGCCTGGGCCTCGACGACCTCGATGCCTGGGAGATCAACGAAGCCTTCGCCGCCCAGGTCATGGGCTGCATCAAGGCGTGGGAGGATCCGGCGTACTGCCGCGAACAACTGGGCCTCGACGCACCGCTCGGCACGCTCGATGCGGCAAAGCTCAACGTCGATGGCGGCGCCATCGCGCTCGGCCATCCGGTCGGCGCCTCCGGCGCGCGCATCGTGCTGCACCTGCTGC
>CAYTFA010000587.1:0-1739 GCA_964436755.1 uncultured Rhodocyclaceae bacterium
TTCTGCGAGGAGGAGAGGCCGACGTCGTCGGCGATGGCGATCACCAGGCCGCCGACCACGCCGGTCAGCGTCAGCGTCATCAGGGCGTCCGAGGCCACGTTCATGCCGACATGCTTCATGGCGCAGAACGAGCGCGAGCCGGCGAAGGCGGCGCCAATGGTCACCTCCAGCGAGACCTTCTCGTTGACCGACCACTCGGAGTAGATGTCCGGGTAGGTGGAGATCGCCTCCAGCATTTCGGTCGATGGCGTGCCGGGGTAGGCGGCGGCGACGCGGCAGCCGGATTCCCAGACGGCGCGGGCGACGGCCTCGTTGCCGGAAAGTAGGAGCCGGCTGGCGGCGGGAACGGGGACGGCGGACATGGGTGTTCTCGATCGGGTGGAAAAAATTGACCTGCGCCACCTCGCGGAGGTGGTGCAGGTTCCGAACCGGCAATTATCCTTGTTTGGCAGTACAGCGTCCAGATGGGGACGCGCCCGCCCGGAAACCCGCGTATTGTAAGGGCGCTGCAAGCCAATCCGAAAACATTGCATGTATCCTCCAGCAGCGCCGGAAAGAGCGCGACAAGAGGAGGATGGGCGAATGACGGACAGGTACGTCAAGACACCGAAGGGGGTCGAGGAAGTGAGCCAGCGCACGCACGGCCTGGCCCAGCGCCTGCGGCGCCTTTTGATCCTGGTCGACGGCAAGCGGGTAGGCGCCGATTTCGGCGCGATGCTGCCCGGCGAGGATGCCGCGGCCGCGTTGCGCCAGCTCGTTGACGACGGCTTCATCCAGCTGCTCGAGCCGGCTCCGGAGCCGGCCGCGGCCGCGGCAGCACCCGCCGCCGCCCCGGCGAACCGAGCACAGCGACCTGCGGACGATGTCCAGCGCTTCGACATGGCGCGCAATTTCATGCTCAACACCTTGAACGTATTCGTCGGGATTGCCGCGTCCGGCCTCATCAATCGCGTCGAGGCCTGCGCCGACATCGCCGCGCTGCAGGAAAACTTCGTTGCCTGGCGCGATGCCATCAAGCTGAGCTCCGACGGCCGCAAGCGCATCGACGAACTCGAGGGGAAACTCGCCCCCCTGCTGTCCTGAACTCTCCGAAGGGTCGACGGGTGCCGTAGCCCCGATATCCCTACTGTCGACGTGCTTTACCCGATCAATTTACTCGGGTATTATGGCGTACCCCCAAACCCGACAGAGAGATAACAAATGATCAACATCAACGGCCGCGACATCGAGACCGACGCCGAGGGCTACCTCGCCTCGCTCGACGACTGGAGCGAAGACGTGGCGACCTGCCTTGCCGAGCGCGACCAGCTTGCGCTGGGCGACGAACACTGGCAGGTGCTGCGCTGGATCCGCGAGTACTACGCCGAATACGGCACGGCGCCCAACCTGCGCGTGATGTCCAAGCTCATCGGCGGCGCGCTCGGCGAGCAGTTCGGTGACAAGAAGTACCTGTTCGACCTCTTCCCCTACGGCCCGGCCAAGCAGGCCGCCCGCTACGCCGGCATGCCCAAGCCCACCGGCTGCGTCTGATGCGTCCCTGCGGGCGGCGGTGGTAGCATCGCCGCCCGTATGCGCATCGAAGACATCCGCGACTGGCTGCGCCGCTACGGCGCACGCCCCTGCCACGAGGCCCGCATCCTGCGGGCGTGGACGCGCGCGCAGCCGCTCGACAGCGGCCCCGTCGCCGCCGCCGATTTCCTGCCCGCTTCGCTGCGCGCCGCACTGCCGGAGCTCGCGAC
>CAYTFA010000588.1:0-1738 GCA_964436755.1 uncultured Rhodocyclaceae bacterium
TGCACCTGGTTCGAGTAGCCGAAATGGCTGTACTCGAAGCGCGGGTAGGTGTGGGTCGCCTCGATGGTGAAGGTTTCGGGGGCGGCAAGGCCGGAGCCGGCGATTGCGGCGAACGTGGTGCCGACGAGCGCGGCGAGGGCGGTTCTCTTCATGGGTTCTCTCCTGTGGGATGGCTGGGGGATTACTTCGCGGCGGTGGCCACGATGCGGAACTTGATCTGGATCTCGTTGGCGACCGTGCCGAAGTCGGCCCACATGCCCTCGCCGATGCCGTAGTCGGCGCGCTTGAGCACCAGCGTGCCGTCGAAGTTGGCAGCGCTGCCCTCGGGGCTCATGGTGACGGGCGCGGCGAGGTCGAGGGTGCGGCCCTTGATGCTCATCTTGCCGGCGAGCTCGTAGCGGTTTCCCCCCAGCGGCTTGACCGAGGCGGCGACGAACTTCGCCACGGGGAATTCGCGGGTGTTGAACCAGGCCTTGGTCGCCACCTCGTCGTTCGCCTCCTTCGACCCGGCGTCGATCGAGGCGAGGTCGATCTCCAGTTCGGCCTTGGCGGCCGCGGGCTTGGCCGGATCGAAGGCGAGCCTGGCGCGGAAGCTCTTGAAGCGGCCCTCGACGGGCACGTTCATCTGCTTCGAGACGAAGGACAGCGAACTTTTCGCCGCCTGGAACTGGTTGTATTCGACGGCCTGCGCGGCAGGTGCCGCGACGAGCAGCGTGGCGAGCGCGAGGCCCGCGTTGCGATGGAACATCACTTGTCTCCGGTTGCGGGGCGGGAAAGGAAGGGCAGCATGCGCGCCAGCACGGCGTCGCGGTCGATGAAATGGTGTTTCAGCGCCGCGCCCAGGTGGGCGAGGACAAGGCCGGCCAGGGTGAAGTTGAGCACTTCGTGGACCTCCTGCAGCAGGTCGCCGAGCGCCTTGTTCTTGCCTACAAGGTCGGGCAGCGGCAGCACGCCGAACCACACGGTCTGGAAGCCCTTGGCCGAGCTCATGAGCCAGCCTGAAAGCGGCACTACCAGCATCAGCAGATAGAGCAGCACGTGCGTGGCTTCGGCGGCGCGCCGCTGCCATCCCGCCATGGCGTCCGGCAGCGCGGGCGGACGGTGCGCATGGCGCCAGCCCAGGCGCACGAGGACGAGCAGGAAGAGCGTGACGCCGGCCCACTTGTGCCACGAGTAGAGCTTGAGCTTCTGCGGCGAAAGCGGCAGCTCGTGCATGTAGAGGCCGAGCCCGAAGGTGCCGGCGATGCCGAGCGCCACCAGCCAGTGCAGGCCGATCGCAGTGCGCGTGTAGGACGTGTCCGGTGTGCTCATCGTGGTGCAGCGGAAGCAGGAAAGGCGCCCACTCTACCCAAGGACGGCGTCATGACAAAGACGCGCGCGCTCAACTGATTGCTGCGCCATGCGCAACAATGGCGGCAAAGGCCGGGTGCGCCGGCCTGTCCCTATAATCAAACGATGCCGCGTTTCTCCGCGAACCTGTCCCTCCTGTTCACCGAGCAGCCCTTCCTCGAGCGCTTCGCGGCCGCCCGGGGGGCGGGCTTCGCCGCAGTCGAGTTCCATTTCCCCTACGCCCACGATCGCGCCGCGCTGGCCGAGGTGGTGCTCACCTCCGGCCTCGAGGTCGTCCTCTTCAATCTTCCCGCAGGTGACTGGGCGGCCGGCGAACGCGGCATTGCCTGCCATCCGCGCCGCATTGCCGAATTCCAGGACGGCGTCGGGCTAGCGATCGAGTATGCGC
>CAYTFA010000589.1:0-1738 GCA_964436755.1 uncultured Rhodocyclaceae bacterium
CGCAATCAACCACGAACTTGCTGTCGATCGTCGTCTTGATGCGGGCACCGTCCAGTACTTGCGACGTGATGATCATGGCGATTCCTGGCGAATTAGTGGATGCTAATATACACCAGAATGTCGCCTCTGGATCGCTGTCGCGACGGGCGTTATCCGCTCCGGCCGCTTGGTCCGGGTTGAAGTCGTGCTTCCTGGCGACTAGTCGCGGCGATGCGCGTGCACCGCCCACAGCAGCAGGCCGAACAGCACCATGGCACCGGCCTGGTGCAGTGCGCCGAGCGCCACCGGAACCTGCAGCAGCAGCGTGGCGATGCCAAGGCTGACCTGGACAGCGAGCCACAGGGTCAGTCCAAGCGCGGCAGTACGCGCGCCCGGTACCTCGCCCGCAACGCGCCAGGCAAACCAGGGGATCAGCCCCATCAGGGCCCAGGCGATCAGTCGGTGGTCGAACTGCACCAGCGCCATGTTGGTGAAGAAATTCAGCCACACCGGCTCGACGACGAAACTTTCGGGCGGCAGGAAATACCCGTTCATCAGCGGGAACGTGTTGTAGGCGAGGCCGGCGCGGATGCCCGCCACGAGTGCGCCCGTGAGCACCATCACGAACACCAGGCCGACGAGGAATACGCCCAGCCTGCGAGTGAATTGCGTCGCGGCAGTGCGGCCTGCGGTACGCGGCTGCAGCATGCCCAGTGCCGTCCAGAACATCAGGCCGAAAAGCAGGAAGGCAATGCCCAGGTGCGCGGCGAGCCGGTATTGCGAAACGCGGGGATCGTCGACCAGCCCGCTCTTCACCATGTACCAGCCCATGGCGCCCTGCAGGCCGCCCAGCACGAAGAAGCCGAAGACCTTGGCCGCTACCGCCCCGCGCAGGCGGCCGCGCAGTAGGAACCACAGGTAGGGCAGCAGGAACACGACGCCGATCAGCCGGCCGACGAGGCGGTGCGCCCATTCCCACCAGAAGATGAACTTGAACCCATCCAGGGTCATGTCGTGGTTGACCTTCTGGTACTCCGGCGTCAACTGGTATTTGGCGAACAACTCCTGCCAGTGGGCTTCGGAAAGCGGCGGCAGGGCGCCGATCAAGGGCTTCCACTCGACGATGGAGAGCCCGGAATGCGTCAGGCGCGTGACGCCGCCGACGACCATGGTCGTGAATACCATCAGGCAGCAGGCGAACAGCCACCAGGCGACGGCGCGCTGCGGGTCATTTCTCGTCATTTGCGATCCAGTGTCCGGACTTGCCGCCGGATTTCTCCAGCAGGCGGATTTCTTCGATGACCATGCCGCGGTCAGCCGCTTTGCACATGTCGTAGATGGTGAGCAGGCCGACCGATACCGCCGTCAGCGCCTCCATCTCGACGCCGGTGCGCCCGACAGTCTCGGCCGTGACCTCGAGGGCAATGCGATGGCGCCGCGCATCGAGCGTGAATTCGGCGGCGACACGTGTCAGCGCCATGGGGTGGCACAGCGGCACCAAGTCCGCGGTGCGCTTTGCGCCCTGGATGGCAGCCAGCCGGGCGACGCCGAGCACGTCGCCCTTCTTTGCCGTACCGGCACGTACCAGTTCGAAGGTCGCCGCCGCCATGCGGATGCTGCCGCAGGCACGGGCCACGCGCCGCGTTTCTGCCTTGGCGCCTACATCGACCATGTGCGCCTGGCCGCCCGCGTCGAAATGGCTGAGGGCCGCCGCCTTGGTCGTCTTGCGTGGAGGATTCATGAAATACCGTGTCACAAC
>CAYTFA010000590.1:0-1737 GCA_964436755.1 uncultured Rhodocyclaceae bacterium
GAACCGGAGAAGCCATAGTTGCCAATAAAATAAAAGGGGTAAGAGCTGTTATTGCATTTAACGAACAAAACGTAAAGCTCGCAAGAGAACATAACAATGCAAATGTGATATCAATTGGCTCAGACTTCGTGAGCAACGAACAAGCTATTGCTCTTATAAGGCTTTTTGTTAACACACAATTCTCTTCAGATGAACGTCATCACAGAAGAGTGGATAAGATTTCTCAACTTGAAAATGAATGAAGTAATTCCGGGAATTAATGAAGAAGAGTGGGGTGAGATAGAGAAAAAACTCAACACAGCGCTCAAATTTGCACATTCCATCCATATTGACCTTAAAGATGGCATCTTCGTAGAGGGTAAAACATATATGAATCCCGACCCTTTCAAGGATTTTACTCAAAAGGCTCTTTTTGAACTTCATATGATGGTTGATAATCCACTTCAATATCTTAATGCGTGGTCAGATGCAGGATTTGAGCGATTTATTGGACATATTGAAAAAATGCCTGATCCGGTTGAATTTGTTGCTCAAGCCCAATTAAAAGGCGCTGTTGGACTTGCTATCGACGCAGACACAGATATCGACATTCTTAACGACATCAATCTCAACGACCTGGATACACTTCTTATTATGACAATTAAAGCTGGCCCCTCAGGACAAGCACTTCAAGAAAAACTTCTTGAAAAAGTAAGAAGAATAAAAAATAAAGCCCCTTACCTGCCGATTGAGGTTGATGGTGGGATAAATATCGAAACAATTACTATGGCAAAAGATGCAGGAGCATGTCGTTTTATATCAACAAGTTATATTTTTAATTCGGATAACCCCAAAGATTCTTTCCAAAGATTGCATGAAACAATAATGCGATAGGTGCCGAGAGAAGACAATGCTTCCCTCGACACCAGTTACCTGCGAACTCCTTTCTACCTGAATCTCAGGAAATAGTGGACTTCACCGGCAGGATACTTCCCTGTCGGCGTTACTTCGTAGTTATCTTGCTGCTCAGTCGACCCGTTCTTGATGATCACGTCGATACCGTAGTGACTGTTGATTGTCACGCCAGCAGGAACCGTCCACGTTACTCTCCATGTCGAACCCGAAAGAGGAGAGGCAAAGAGATACCCAAACGCTTCGGTGTCGGTATAGACGATGATCTTGACCGATGAAACCGGCGTGTCACTTGACACACCGACATTGAAATGGACGGTACAACCGCCCATAAAGGGTTCTGGATCTACCATCACCCCTGTCAGATCAGCAAGTGATGCCGGCATCCCGACAACGATTGGTGGGCCATGCGTTACAGACCCAGACGCCGTGCATGAAGCCGTTGATGACGGCGTCGGTGTGACCGTAGGGGTCGGCACGCCAGTTGACGTGTTAGTTGGAGTGCTCGTCGAAGTACTTGTTAGCGTCGGCGACGAGGTTTTAGTTGGTGTTGGGGTGCTTGTGACCGTTAATGTCGTCGTCGATGACGGACTTGCAGTCATGGTTAGTGTGGGCGTGAACGTTGATGTTGCGCTTGGTGAACTCGTAGGACTTGAGCCTACAATTGTCGATGTTGGTGTCACCTGCGTCTTCGTTGGCGACGGAGTAACCGTCGCTGTGGACTGCGGAGTCGGTGATGGGCAATACGTCCGCTGCTCCGGGAACCTATCCACAAAAAAGGGAGGGTCCCCACTTGGGTCGTAATAGACTTCGCCGTGAGTCACCATCGGCAGAAAGACTCGATTT
>CAYTFA010000591.1:0-1730 GCA_964436755.1 uncultured Rhodocyclaceae bacterium
CGCCCGCTCACCCAGGCCGCCGAGCGGCAGTACGCGCTGCAGATGGGTGTATTCAACAACGTGGCGAACGCCGAGGACCTGCGCGCCAAACTGGAACTGAACGGCATCCCGGCGACGATCGAGGCGCGCGTGCAGGTCGGACCCTTCGCCTCGCGCGAGGAGGTCGAGGCGGCGCGCGCCAAGCTCAAGGAGCTCGGCCTCGACGGCGGCCTCCTGCTGACCATGAAGGCACGGCCTTGACCGCCGCCCGACCTCCCATCACTTTCCCCTACTGCAGGCACATGCCATGAAGATCGACAGCCCCCGCTTCGGCCCCCTCGAAATCCAGTCCGATCGCATCATCGAATTTCCGCGCGGCCTCGTCGGCTTCGAGAAATGCACGCGCTACGCGCTGTTCCACCCGGAAGGCGAGGCACCGACCTTCTTCATACTGCAGTCGCTCGACGATCCCGCGATCGCCTTCCAGATCGCCGATCCGGCGCGCCTGGGCTTCACCTACGAACTCGAGTTGTCGGATGCCGAGGCAGCCGAACTGAAGATGCCCGGCGGAGAGCGGCGCGTCTCCAGTTCCGGCAGCGAGATCGCTGTCATCGTCGTGCTCAGCAACGAAGGCGAGGGCAAGCCGGTGCGCGCCAACCTCAACGGTCCGCTGGTCATCAACCTGGCCGCGCGGCGCGGACTGCAACACGTCTTCGCCCGCCTCGACTACCGCATCGAACCCGAATCCGCCTGACACGGAGCACGCCATGAGCCGCAAGATCATCTCGACCGCCGCCGCGCCCGCCGCCATCGGCACCTACTCGCAGGCCGTGCAGGCCGGCAACACCGTCTATATGTCCGGCCAGATCGGCCTCGACCCGGCCACCATGCAGATGGTCGAGGGCATCGATGCCCAGATCGTGCGCGTCTTCGAGAACCTGCAGGCGGTGGCCGCCGCGGCCGGAGTCAGCCTCGATGCGGCGGTCAAGTTCAACATCTACCTGACCGACCTCGCCAATTTCGCCAAGGTGAACGAGGTCATGGCGAAGTACCTGCGCGAGCCCTATCCGGCGCGCGCCGCGGTCGGCGTCAAGGAACTGCCGCGCGGCGCGCTGGTCGAGGCGGACGCCGTCCTCGTCGTTGGCTGAACGCACGCCGGCGCCGGCCAACACGCTGGCGGCGCGCCTGGCGCGGCTTGGTCTCGCCGGCGACGACGACTTCGTCCTCCACCTGCCGCTGCGCTACGAGGACGAAACGCGCATCACGGCACTGGCCGACGCGCAGCCCGGGGTCGCCGCGCAATTCGAGGTCGAGGTCACGGCCTGCGACATCGTCTACCGCCCGCGCCGCCAGCTCGTTGCCCGCGTGCGCGACGCCGGTGGCGCGGTGCAACTGCGCTTCCTGAACTTCTATCCCAGCCAGCAGAAGGTCCTGCAGCCGGGTACGCGGCTGCGCGTGTTCGGCGAGGTGCATGAGGGTTACCTCGGCCCCGAGATCGTACATCCGCGCTTTCGCGCGGTGGCTGCCGGCGAGTCCCTGCCCGACCGGCTGACCCCGGTGTATCCGACGACGGCGGGCCTGCCGCAGTCCACGCTGCGCCGCTTCGTCGGCAAGGCGCTTGCGCGTGCCGACCTCGCCGACACCCTGGCGCCGGAGCTGGTGCGCCGCCTCGGCCTGCCGGCCTTCGCCGATGCCGTGCGCCTGCTGCACACGCCGCCGCCCGATACGGCGCTGGCCGTGCTGGAATCGCG
>CAYTFA010000592.1:0-1728 GCA_964436755.1 uncultured Rhodocyclaceae bacterium
CATCCCCTACGAGCAGAACTGGAAGGACCCGGAAACCAATGCCAAGCTGTCGCGCCGGCAGGTCCCGGACAACAAGGGCGCCGGCCTTGCCGGGTCCGACGCCTTGAAATCCCTTTATGCCAAGCTCGATCCGAACAAGGAAACCGTCGTGTATTGCCAGAGCGGCGTACGCGCCGCAGAGACCGCCGCCGTGCTCGAGACGCTCGGCTTCAACAAGGTCAAGGTCTACGATTCCTCCTGGCTCGGCTATGCGGCACGGCTCGATGCACCGGTCGAGCGCGAAACATTCTTCAACGTCGGTGCGATGAACGGCCGCCTTGCCTCGATGCAGCGCAAGATCGAGGAACTCGAAGCGATGATCAACGACCTGCATTCGAGCCACACGGCGAAACTGGCCTGTCCAGCCGGCAAGGTCTGCTGACGCCGGTGTCGGGCCGGGGAACGATGGGCCGGCGCTGGCAACGCGCCGCCGGAGTGCTGGCGGCGCTTGCGCTGCTGGCCTCCGTGCCGCCGGCCTTTGCTGCGACACCGCCCGCGGCCGGCGAGGTCGTGCGGGTCGCCACACGCGACGGCGTCAGGGTGCCGATGTACGCAGCCTGGCGCGAAGATGCCGTCGCCACCGTGGTGCTCTTCTCGGGGGGCGCCGGCGGCTACGGGCAGATCGGCGCCGACGGCTGGCCTGCCGGCGGCAATTTCCTGATCCGCACTGGCCGGCGGTGGTTCAGCCATCCGCTCAACGTCGTGATGATCGGGCGTCCGAGCGACGGTATCGACCTCGCCCAGGGCGAGGTGCGCAGCGGCGAACTCCACGCCGCCGACAACACCGCGCTGTTCAAGGCCATCAAGGCACGCAGCCCGCTGCCGCTATGGCTCGTCGGCACCAGCATGGGCACGATCTCGGCCACCGCCGCGACGATCGGCGACGCCGAAGGACTCGTCGCCGGGTTGGTGCTGACCTCGTCCATCGTCGCCTACAAGGTGCCCGGCGCCGTGCCGCGGCAGAAGCTCGACCGGATTCGCGTGCCAACCCTCGTCGTGCACCACGATCACGACGACTGCTGGGCCTGCCGTCCCCACGAGGCACGCGATCTCGTCGGTGCACTGAAGGCGGCCCCGGTGCGCAAAGCCGTATTCGTTAGCGGTGGCGGCGATCCCTCCGGCAACCCCTGCGAGCCGGAGCACTACCACGGCTTCGTCGGCATGCGCGACGAGGTCGTCGATCTCATCGCCGCCTGGATCCGGACCCCCGCGCCCTAGACCGCGCCGAAGTCGCGCCCGGCCGCGCGGCGACCCCGCGCAAACCCGGTAAAATTCCCGGTTTCGCGATTCGACGGGATTTCCCGATGGGCACCACCAAACCGACGTTCCAACAGATCATCCTGCGCCTGCAGGACTTCTGGGACAAGCAAGGCTGCGCGCTGCTGCAACCCTACGACATGGAAGTCGGCGCCGGCACCAGCCACACCGCCACCTTCCTGCGCGCCCTCGGCCCCGAGCCGTGGAAGGCCGCCTACGTCCAGCCCTCGCGCCGACCCAAGGATGGCCGCTACGGCGAGAATCCCAACCGCATGCAGCACTACTACCAGTACCAGGTGGTGCTCAAGCCCGCGCCGGAAAACATCCTCGAGCTTTACCTCGGCTCGCTCGAAGCGCTCGGCTTCGACCTGAAGAAGAACGACGTGCGCTTCGTCGAGGACGACTGGGAGAACCCCACGCTCGGCGCCTGGG
>CAYTFA010000593.1:0-1727 GCA_964436755.1 uncultured Rhodocyclaceae bacterium
CCTCGCGCTTGGCCAGCTCGGCATCGATGCGGCCGAGGCGCGCCTGGTACTCGGCCACCTGCCCTTCGAGGATGCGCTGCTCCTGCTGGAGCCGTTCGGGGGGTATCCCCGGCAGCGGTTCGATCCGCGCCGGCCGGCCGGACAGCGCCGCGAGAAAAGTCCGTGCCCGCGCAGCGGCAAGGCGGGCGGTAGCGAGGTCGTTGGCGCTGCGCGTGCTGTCGGCCACGGCCTGGGTGGCGTCGAGCTCGACCAACACCTGGCCGGCCTTGACGGCCTGGCCGTCGGCGACGTGGATAGCCTTGACGGCGGCAGTTTCGATGGGCTGGATCAGCTTGCTGCCGGCGTTGGGCACGATGCGTCCCTGCGCCACGGCGACCACGTCGATCCAGCCGAACACGGCCCACAGCACAGCGATCGCCGCGAAGGCCATGAGCAGCCAGCCCACCACGCGCGGCGCCGGCGAGACCGGGGTTTCCTGCAGTTCCAGCGCAGCGGGCAGGAAGGCCGCTTCATGCGCCAGGCGCAGCGGCGGATCGAGTTCGCGGCGCACCTGCCAGACGTGGCGGAACACCGTCGCGTAGCGCTTGAGCAAATCGTGCGCGGCCTGGAGGCGGAGTGCAATCGTCATGCTCAGCCCTGCTGCATGCGGTATAGCCGCGAGTAGTAGCCGGCCTCGTGGCGCAGCAGCTCGGCGGGGCGGCCCTGCTCGACGATGCGGCCGCGCTCGAGGACGACGATGCGGTCGGCCTCGCGCACGGCCGAGAGCCGGTGGGCGATGACGATCACCGTGCGGCCCTGGCAGATCGCCTTCATGTTGTTCTGGATGATGCGCTCGGACTCGTAGTCGAGCGCGCTGGTGGCCTCGTCGAAGATCAGCAGCCGTGGATTGCCGATCAGTGCACGCGCGATGGCGATGCGCTGGCGCTGGCCGCCGGAGAGCGTGGCGCCATGCTCGCCCACCACGGTGTCGTAGCCTTCGGGCAGTTCGAGGATGAAGTCGTGGGCTCCGGCGAGCTTCGCCGCCGCCATAACGGCCTCGACGGGCAGTCCGGGGTCGGCGAGCGCGATGTTCTCGCGCACGCTGCGGTTGAAGAGCAGGTTTTCCTGGAGGACAACGCCGATCTGCCGGCGCAAGCTGGCGCTGTCGGCCGTAGCGAGGTCGATACCGTCCGCCAGCACGCGGCCGCTTTCGGGAACGTAAAGGCGTTGGGCAAGCTTGGCCAGCGTGCTCTTGCCCGAGCCGGAGCGACCGACGATGCCGATCACCTCGCCGGGCGCGATGGCCAGTTCGATGCCTTTCAGCACCTCCGGGCCGTCGGGCCGGTAGCGGAAGACCACCTGGTCGAACTCGAGCCGGCCTTCCAGCCGGGGCAGCACGCTGCCGCTGCGCGCGCCCTGCCCCTGGGCGCGGCCCAGCTCGGTACGGGCGTTGAGGATGTCACCCAGGCGCTGCACCGAGATGCCGGTCTGCTGGAAGTCGGTCCATAACTGGGCCAGGCGCATCACCGGCTGGGCGACGCGGCCGGCGAGCATGTTGAAGGCGATCAGCTGGCCAATGCTGAGGCTGCCGTCGATCACCAGCCGCGCGCCGAGCCACATGGTGACGAGGGTCACCAGTTTGCCGACGAGGCCGACACCCTCGTGGGCAATCGTGGCCAGGGTTGACGCACGAAAACCCGCGGCAACGTAGGCGGCCAGTTGCTGGTCCCAGCGGCGCAGCATCTGCG
>CAYTFA010000594.1:0-1716 GCA_964436755.1 uncultured Rhodocyclaceae bacterium
CGCCGCCTTCTTCCAGGTCGCGAGCAAGGGGCCGTCCGTGCTCTATCGCAAGCAGCAGCAGGATCCGTCCGAAGGGGTGCGCATCGAGATTGCGCGCGGCGGCCCGGAAAGCATTCCGATCCAGCGCAACGAAGTCGTCCGCGTGGCCAGCGGCCGGGATGTCGAGATCTTCTACCAGGGGCGCAAGGTGCCGCAGGGAACCATCGCCCGCGGCGCCTGGATCAGCTTCGTGCCGCAGCCCGCGGGGGCGGCGGAATAGCGGCGCTCAGGCAGCGCTGGGGTCCACCAGCGGCGGCGCCACCTTGATGATCTCCTCGATCGTCGTCAGGCCGGCGGCGACCTTCTTCGCCCCGGCGATGCGCAGCGGCTTCATGCCCTCGCGCATGGCCTGCTCGCGCAGGCGCGCCAGCTCGGCGCCGGCGTTGATGAGCTTCTTGATCTCGTTCGACAGCGGCATGATCTCGTAGATGCCGACGCGGCCCTTGTAGCCCGTCATGCGGCATTCCAGGCAGCCCACCGGGTGGAACAGCTGCGCCGGCTTGGTCGCCTTCCACGGAGCCACCAGCGCGTTCCACGCCGCCTCGTCCTCGGCGCGCATGCCGCCCGCCATCTTGCACTTCGGGCACAGCGTGCGCACCAGGCGCTGCGCCATGACGCCGATCACCGTCGCCGAGAGCAGGTAGGGCGGCACGCCGAGGTCGGTGAGCCGCGTCATCGCCGACGGCGCGTCGTTGGTGTGCAGCGTGGACAGCACCAGGTGGCCGGTCAGCGCCGCCTGGATGGCAAGGTCGGCCGTCTCCAGGTCGCGGATTTCGCCGACCATGATGATGTCCGGGTCCTGCCGCATCAGCGCGCGGATGCCCTCGGCGAAGCCCACCCCGATGTCCTGCACGATCTGCATCTGGTTGAAGGAGCCCTCGACCATTTCGATCGGGTCCTCCAGCGTGCAGACGTTCACCTCCGGCGTGGCGAGCTGCTTCAGCGTCGTATACAGCGTCACCGTCTTGCCGCTGCCCGTGGGGCCGGTGACCAGGATGATGCCGTTGGGCCGGCCCGCCATGGCGTGCCATGCGTCCGATTCATCGGCCGCGAAGCCCAGCTCGGAGAAGTCGCGCACCAGCACGTCGGGGTCGAAGATGCGCATCACCAGCTTCTCGCCGAAGGCGGTGGGCAGCGTGGACAGGCGCAGCTCCACCTCCAGCCCGTCCGGCGTGCGCGTCTTGATGCGGCCGTCCTGCGGCCGCCGCTTCTCGATCACGTCCATGCGGCCGAGGATCTTGATGCGGCTGGTCATCGCCTTCAGCACCGTCATCGGAATCTGGTACACCTGGTGCAGCACCCCGTCGATGCGGAAGCGCACGATGCCGATCTCGCGCCGCGGCTCGATGTGGATGTCCGAGGCGCGCTGCTCGAAGGCATACTGCCAGAGCCAGTCGACGATGGTGACGATGTGGTGGTCGTTGGCGTCGAACTGTTTGTTCGCCCGCCCCATCTCGACCAGCTGCTCGAAGTTCGAGGCGCCGCCCGCGATGTCGCCCTTGGACATCGCGCTCTTCACCGACTTGGCCAGGTTGTAGAACTCCACCTGGAAGCGCGCGATGTCCTCCGGGTTGCTGATCACGCGCGCGATGTCCTTGCGCAGGATCGGCTGCAGCTCCGCCTCCCAGGCGCGCTGGTACGGCTCGGCGGTGGCGATCACCACCTCGTTGGCGCGCA
>CAYTFA010000595.1:0-1710 GCA_964436755.1 uncultured Rhodocyclaceae bacterium
GTTGCCGCCCCTGCGCCGGGGCCGAGGGTGATCGTGGCGAGCGCGGCGGCGGCGAGCACGGCCGGCATGCGGAGATGGCGGGCGAGACGGCGGTGCGGCATGGACCCTCCCTGGCCTGGAGCAGGAGGGTGCCGCGGTCGGCACGCGCGGTCAGGTTACAAAAGCCGCCGGTGCGAGCAGGAATGCACGGCGCGCTCAGGCGCGGCCGACGTTGGAATCGGTCGGCGAATGGAAGTACTGGCTCTCTTCGGAGAACTGCTCGACCAGCCGGCGCAGCTCCGCCATGCGCGCCTCGGCGGTACCGACGGCGAGGCAGTCCTCGCAGCGCGGGTCGCCACAGGGCTGACGGGTGTACAGCCAGTACTGAACGGCACCGGCGAGCAGGCCGTCGGCGATGTCCCAGAGGTCCGCCTTGTCGTCGTTGTCGGCGATCTGGTTGCCGAGGTCGACGGCGCGACCGAAGGCTTCGTCGAACGGATGGGCTGAGTCTTGGGTATTGGCGTCCACGGTGGGTCAGCAGTGCGGCAAGGCTGGCGGCGAAGCATAGCAGAATCCGCGCGGCCGGCCGTCGCGGAACTACCGCAAAATCAGCGGCTTCCGCTGCGTCAAATGCCTGCCTTGGCGAGCGCGTCGACCAGCGCGCGCACGGCCCCTGCCACGCCGGGGTGCTCGACCTCGAGCCGCACGGCCGCCCCTTCGAGCGCCTCGCCGGGTGCTGGAGCGGCCACCCCGGCGACCGTTGTCGCCTCGGCGAGCGTCTGCTGGATGTCCCGCATCACCGCCTCGAGCAGGATGCGCTCCTCCGGCGCGAGCAGGCGCGCTTCGGCCAGTTCCTGCTGCAGTTCGCGCAGCGTGGTTTGCAGGTCGCTCATGGCGGTATCTCCGAGACGGTCGTCACGACGAGTGTAGCAGCGGCACGCCGGCTGTCCCTTGCGCAAAACACCTGTCGCCGCGGCACGATTACAATCCATCGTCCTTCCCGCAGGTACCACCGATGCAAGGTTTTCCCCCGACGATCGCACGACTTGCGGCCGCCGCGTCGCTGCTGCTGGCACTCACGGCCCAGGCGGCGCCGCAGTTCGAGATCATCCCCTTCGTGGGCGGCCGCATCGGCGGCGGCTTCGACGTCGTTGACGACATCACCGGCGAGGAACGCCCGGCGGACCTCGACGATGGCGTCAGCTACGGCGTCGGTCTCGGGCTCCGCGCGCACAACCAGGGCACCTACGACCTGCTGTACTCGACGCAGAAGGCGCGTCTCGACGCCGCGGACCCAGCCGTGGATGGCGTCGATGTCCGGGTGGACTACCTGCACGTCGGTGGCACGGCGTTGTTCCCGGACGACCGCTTCTACGTGCCCTATCTCTCGCTCGGCATCGGCGCCACTTTTCTCGAGCCGCAACAGGGCGACTTCGATTCGGAGACGAAGTTCTCGGCGAGCCTCGGCGGCGGCTTCCGCTTTCCCCTGGGCGAGCGCGCGGCCGTCGTGCTGGGCCTGCGCGGCTACCTGACCTTCATCGATTCGGATACCGACCTGTTCTGCATCAGCGACGTCCAGCAGGCCGGTTGCCTGCTGCGCTCGTCCGGCAGCACGTTCTTCCAGACCGAGGCGTTGCTCGGTCTCAGCGCCATGTTCTGACCGCAAGCCCTGTCGCGGCGCCCGGCAGGCCGGTATCGGCAATCTCTACGAGCAATTTTTGCGCCTCAAGG
>CAYTFA010000596.1:0-1709 GCA_964436755.1 uncultured Rhodocyclaceae bacterium
GCTGCTCGCGCCGCTGGTGGACGACGCCGCCCAGGCGGCCGCGCTGGTACGGGCGATGCGCTACCCGCCGCGCGGAATCCGCGGCGTCGGCGCGTCGCTGGCACGTGCGGCGCGCTGGAACGCGGTGCCCGGCTACCTCGTGCAGGCGGAAGAAGAGCTGTGCCTGATCGTCCAGATCGAGACGCGCGCGGGCCTCGAAAACCTCGATGCCATTCTCGCCGTCGATGGAGTGGACGCGGCTTTCATCGGTCCGGCCGACCTTGCGGCTTCGCTGGGGCATCTGGGCGAGGCGCGTCATCCGGAAGTCGTTGCGGCCATCGAGGGGGCCTTGCGCCGCATCGCTGCCAGCGGCAAGGGCGCGGGAGTGTTCGTCACCGATCCGCAGGCTGCCTCGCGGTACCGCGAATGCGGGGCGAGCTTCGTTGCAGTCGGTGGCGACACGACCTTGCTGCGCACTGCAGCCGCCAAGCTGTGCGGAGCCTTCCGCGGCGGCGGCAGCGCATAGAATTCCATCGCAGTCGACCTGCTCAGCAGGATTCGTGACCCGTACCAGGAACCGGAAATGCCGCCTATGAAGAATGTTGATTTGTTGCGCGATGCCTGCCTGATTGGTGGGGAATGGCTCGGTGCCGCCGGCGCGCGCCTGGAAGTCCGTAATCCCGCGACCGGCACGCGGGTCGGCACCGTTCCCTCCTTCGGGGCCGTCGAAACACGCCGCGCGATCGATGCTGCGCATGATGCGTTTCCGGGCTGGCGGGCGAAAACGGCGGCCGAACGTGCGCGCATTCTCAAGCGCTGGTTCGAGCTGATGATGGAGAACCAGGAGGATCTGGCGCGGCTGATGACGGCCGAGCAGGGCAAGCCGCTCGCGGAGGCGCGCGGCGAAATTGCCTATGCGGCATCCTTCATCGAATGGTTTGCCGAGGAGGCGCGCCGCGTCTACGGCGAGGTGATCCCGTCGCCGACGGCCGATCGCCGGCTGGTCGTGCTCAAGCAGCCGGTGGGTGTGTGCGCGGCGATCACGCCGTGGAACTTTCCGGCCGCGATGATCACGCGCAAGGCGGCGCCGGCCCTGGCCGCCGGCTGCACGATGGTGGTCAAGCCGGCCGAACAGACGCCGCTCTCGGCACTGGCCCTGGCGCGGCTCGGTGAGCTGGCAGGGATCCCCGCAGGGGTGCTCAACATCGTCACCGGCGAACCGGTCGCCATCGGCGGCGAGCTGACGTCGAATCCGCGCGTGCTCAAGCTTTCCTTTACCGGGTCGACAGAGGTCGGTCGCTTGCTGATGGCGCAGTGTGCGCCGACGATCAAGAAGCTTTCGCTTGAACTCGGTGGCAACGCGCCCTTCATCGTGTTCGACGATGCCGACCTCGATGCGGCGGTGGCCGGCGCAATCCTCTCCAAGTATCGCAATGCCGGCCAGACCTGCGTCTGCACCAACCGCTTCCTCGTGCACGAGCCGGTGCGCGAAGCCTTCGCGCAAAAGCTGGCCGTCGCCGTCGGCGGGCTGAAGGTCGGTGACGGCACCGAGGAGGGCGTGAACCAAGGGCCGCTGATCGACGCGGCGGCCCTGGCCAAGGTGGAGAAACTCCTGGCCGACGCGTTGGCGCGTGGCGCACGCGTGGTCTGCGGCGGTGCGCGGCATGCCCGCGGCGGCACCTTCTTCGAGCCGACGGTGCTGACGGGTGCGACGGCGTCGATGCGGATTG
>CAYTFA010000597.1:0-1708 GCA_964436755.1 uncultured Rhodocyclaceae bacterium
ACCCTCGACCTACGGATTATGAATCCGTCGCTCTAACCAGCTGAGCTACATCACCAAAAGGGGCGGGATTATCCCCGCCGGGAAGGCGCCTTGTCAAGGCGGGCGGCGGTGGGCGACAATTCAGCCATGCAATTCGATATCGTCATCGTGGGCGGTGGCCTGGCCGGTCTTGCACTGGCCGCGGGCTTGCGCCGTTCGTCACTGTCCGTGGCCCTGGTGGAAGGCCGGGCTCCGGCATCCGTAGCGGGATGGGATTCCCGCATCTACGCAATCAGTCCGGCGAACGCGCGCTTCCTGGAATCGATCGGCGCATGGCGGCATCTCGACCCGGTGCGAATGCAGGCCGTGAGTGCAATGGAGGTGCATGGCGACGCCGGCGGCCGCCTGGACTTCAACGCCTACGATTGCGGCGCGGGTGAGCTGGCCTGGATTCTCGAGTCGTCCCTCATGCAGCTCGAACTGTGGGAGACGGCCAAGCGCCAGGGCAACCTGCACCTGCTTTGCCCGGCCAGGCCGATTCGCCTCGAATTCGATGCCGCGGCTGCCCGCCTCACCCTCGAAGACGGGCGCGAACTCTCGGCGCGCCTCGTGGTCGCTGCCGACGGGGCCGATTCGTGGACGCGTGCGGCAGCCGGCATCGACGTGCACTTCAATCCTTACGACCAACTCGGCGTGGTGGCCAACTTCACCGTGGAGCGACCGCACCACGGCGTAGCCTTCCAATGGTTTCGCCGCGACGGCATCCTGGCCTGGTTGCCGCTGCCCGGCGAGCGGATCTCGATGGTCTGGTCCACGCCGACCGCGCACGGCCGGGAGTTGCTTGAACTCGCCGGTGACGAACTTTGCGCACGCGTTGCCGACGCGGGCGGCGGGCGGCTCGGCCGCTTCGAGGCACTAACGCCGGCGGCCGGTTTTCCGCTACGCCTGATGCGCGCGCCGCGCGCGGTCGGACCGCGGCTCGCTCTGATCGGCGATGCGGCCCACACGATCCACCCCCTGTCGGGTCACGGCATCAACCTCGGCTTCCAGGACGCGTGCGTGCTGGCCGAAGTGCTGTGTGCAAAGCCAGGGTACATCGACTGCGGCGACAGCGCCCTCCTGCGCAGCTACGAGCGCGCCCGCAAGGAAGAGGTTGTCGCCCTGCAGGCGGTGACCGACGGACTGCATGGACTGTTCGCCGCCGCCGGCGAGCCGTTCGTCGGGCTGCGCAATTTTGGATTGAACCTGACGAATTCCCTTCCGGTCCTAAAGAGCCTGCTGGTACGCTACGCCCTTGCCACCTGATCCCCCTGATGGAGTCCTCATGAAATTGCCCCTGCTTGCCGCCATCCTTGCCTGCTTCTCCCTCGCTGCGAATGCCGACGAGGCCGAGATCAGGAAAGCCTTCGAATCCAAGCTGGGCAAGATCGAGAAGATCGCCAAGTCGCCGATCCCCGGCCTATGGGAGATCGTCACCGAGGGACAGGTGCTTTACGTCGACGACAAGGGCACCTACCTCCTGCACGGCAGCCTGGTCGAGGTGAAAACGCTGCGCAACCTCACTGCCGAACGCATGCGCGACATCGAGAAGGCGCTGATCGCCGGCTCGCTCGACGCAGCCATCAAGCAGGTGCGGGGCAACGGCAAGAACGTGATCATGACCTTCGAGGACCCGAACTGCGGCTACTGCAAGAAGCTGGCGAAGGAAATCCAGTCCATGAAGGACGTC
>CAYTFA010000598.1:0-1689 GCA_964436755.1 uncultured Rhodocyclaceae bacterium
TGTCCAGACCCTCGCGCTCCTCGTCTTCCGGTACCCGCAGGCCGACGAAGATATCGACGATCTTGTAGCAGACGAAGGCCACCACGCCGGACCAGACCAGGGTCACGCCAACGCCGGTGACCTGCGTGACGAGCTGGCCCATCATGTCGTAGGTGTCGGGCACCTTGTTCGCGACGTAATCGTAGATGCCGGTTCCGCCCAGGCTCGGCGCGGCGAACACACCGGTAAGGATGGAGCCCAGCGTACCGCCCACACCATGAACGCCGAACACGTCGAGCGAGTCGTCGGCACCGAGCAGCTTCTTGAGCCCATTGACGCCCCACAGGCAGACCACGCCCGCCGCCAGGCCGATCACCAGCGCACCGACCACGCCGACGAAGCCGGCTGCCGGCGTGATCGCCACCAGCCCGGCCACCGCACCGGAGGCCGCACCCAGCATCGAGGGCTTGCCCTTGACCAGCCATTCGACGAACATCCAGGCCGTGGCCGCCATCGCGGTCGCCAGCCAGGTATTGACGAAGGCCAGACCGGCCGTGCCGTTGGCTTCCAGCGCGGAACCCGCGTTGAAACCGAACCAGCCGAACCACAGCAGCGAGGCGCCGATCATGGTCATGGTCAGCGAGTGCGGGGCCATCGAGTCCTTGCCGTAGCCGACACGCTTGCCCACCATGAAGGCACCGACCAGGCCCGCGATCGCGGCATTGATATGCACCACCGTGCCGCCGGCGAAGTCGAGCGCACCCTTCTGGAACATGTAGCCGCCCGTTGCGTTGAGCTTGTCGGCCGCTTCGGCGCTGATGTAGCCATCCGGACCGGCCCAGTACCAGACCATGTGCGCAATCGGCAGGTAGGCGAGGCTGAACCAGAGAACCATGAACAGCAGCACGGCGGAGAAGCGGATGCGTTCGGCGAAGGCGCCGACGATCAGTCCGCAGGTGATGGCCGCAAAAGCCCCCTGGAAGGCGACGTAGATGAACTCGGAGACGACGACGCCCTTGCTGAAGGTGGCCGCCACCGAATCCGGCGTGATGCCCTTGAGGAACAGCTTGTCGAGGCTGCCGAAGAAGGCGTTGCCTTCGGTGAAGGCCACGCTGTAGCCATACACGGCCCACAGCACGCTGATCACCGAGAACGTGACGAACACCTGCATCAGAACCGACAGCATGTTCTTGCTGCGCACCAGGCCGCCGTAGAACAGCGCGAGGCCCGGAATGCTCATCAGGATGACGAAAGCGGTGGCGACGATCAGCCACGCGTTGTCACCCTTGTTCGGCGTCGGGGTCGGCGCCGGTGTGGCGGCCGCACCAGGCGCCGCCGCGGCAGTGCCGGCCATACCGCTCATGCCGCTCATACCGCTCATGCCCGACATCCCGGACATTCCGCTCATGCCGGACATGCCGGACATCCCCGCCATGCCGGCGGGCTTGTCGTCGGCGGCAAGCGCGCCGCCGGCGAGGCCGACGGCCAGCACCGTCAGCAGGACAGCAAATAGCTTCTTCATTTCGGATCTCCCTAAGCTCAGAGGGCTTCCTCACCGGTCTCGCCGGTGCGGATGCGGATGACTTGCTCGACATCGAATACGAAAATCTTGCCGTCGCCGATCTTTCCGGTGCTGGCGGATTTCTCGATGGTTTCGATGACCTGGTCGACCAGGTCGTCGCGGATGGCCGCCTCGACCTTGACCTTGGG
>CAYTFA010000599.1:0-1689 GCA_964436755.1 uncultured Rhodocyclaceae bacterium
CTACCCGGCGCGCGAACTGCTGCTGCCACCGCGCGTGGTGCGCGCGCAGGCCGAGCGGCCCAACGTGATCGTCATCTACTGCGACGACCTCGGCTACGGCGACCTGGGCTGCTACGGCAGCCGCGCCATCCGCACGCCCAATGTGGATCGCCTCGCCCGCGAAGGCCTGCGTTGCACCGACTTCTATGCCTGCAGCGGCATCTGTTCGCCTTCGCGCGCCGGGCTGCTCACGGGGCGCTATCCGTTCCGCGCCGGCATGACCGGCAACCCCTACCCGGCCGACGAGGCGCGGCTGCAGACGGTGCTGCGCAACTTCGGCCGCCAGATGGGCCACCTCGGCGCCATGGACCTGCACGAGGAATTCGTCACCGAGGGCCTCTCCGACCGCGAGCTGACGCTGGCGACGGCGCTCAAGGCGGCCGGCTACCGCACGGCGATGATTGGCAAGTGGCACCTCGGCGACTACAGCCGCAAGCCGGAATACCACCCCATGCGCTTCGGCTTCGACCGCTACCTCGGCGTGCCGCACAGCAACGACATGCGGCCCTGCCCGCTCTACCGCAACGAGCAGCGCATCGCCGACGACGTGCTCGACATCCTGCCCGAGATCACGGCGCGCTATACGGCGGAGGCTGTAAACGTCATCGAGGAGGCACGCGGGCAGCCCTTCTTCCTCTACCTCGCCCACATGTTCCCGCACCAGCCGCTGGCGGCGTCGGCGCGCTTCGCCGGCCGCTCGGCGGGCGGCAAGTACGGCGATGCGGTCGAGGAGATCGACTGGAGCGTAGGCGAAATCCTCGCCGCGCTGGAACGCGCCGGCGTCGCCGAGCGCACGCTGCTGGTGTTCACCAGCGACAATGGTCCGTGGTACGAGGGCAGCGCCGGCGAGCTGCGCGGCGGCAAGGGCCAGGCCTACGACGGCGCCTACAAGGTGCCCTTCATCGCGCGCTGGCCGGGCCGCATCCGGCCGCGCTCGGAATCGTCGGCGCTGCTCACCAACCTCGATCTGTTCCCGACGCTGCTCGACCTCGCCGGCGTCGGGCTGCCGGCCGACCGCGTCATCGACGGCGTGAACATCCTCGGCGCGCTGCGCGACCCCGCGGCCGCGGCGCCGCGCGACGCCTTCTTCTACTACCACTACGACGAGCTGCAGGCGGTGCGCGCCGGTAGCTGGAAGTACATCCGCAAGACCAACCGCTACGCCTGGCCGATCCCGCTCGATGCCGAATTCCTGCCCGACCGCCTAGCGGCGAAGCAGCTCGGGCGCGAGCGTGCGCCGCTGCTTTACGACCTGGCGCGCGACCCCGGCGAGAAATACAATGTCATCGCCACGCGGCCCGACGTCGCGCAGCGCCTGGAGCGCATGATGGCGGACTGGGAGCGTGCCAACCGCGCCAACCCGCGCGGCTTCGCAGCCTTCGCCACCTGAGGCGGCCGCCGTGACGGCGCGCCCGCCCTTCCACGTGATGCTGAAGCCCTCCGGGGCGCAGTGCAACCTCGATTGCACCTACTGCTTCTACCTGCCCAGGCAGGAGGCACTCGGGCAGCCCGAAGCGCCGCGCATGGACGAGCGGGTGCTGGAGGCGCACATCCGCCAGTACATCGCCGGCCAGGACGCGGAGGCCGTGGTCTTCTCCTGGCAGGGCGGCGAGCCGACGCTGATGGGCCTGGAGTTCTTCCGCCGCTCGG
>CAYTFA010000600.1:0-1686 GCA_964436755.1 uncultured Rhodocyclaceae bacterium
CGGCCCGCCCGCCCCTCACCGCGCTATGATTGGCCGATGCAACGCATCATCGCATCCACTGCACTTGCCTTCTGCTTCGCGCTCGCGGCCTGCAGCCGTACGCCGGACTCGGTGATGTGGGATTGCCAGCTCGATGCGCAGAAGGGCAACGCCGGCAAGTCCTCCGAAGCCGCCAGCGAACGCAGCCGCGACATCGAGGCCTGCATGCGCGGCCGCGGCTACCGGCTCGACGTTGCCAATCCCAACTGCCGCGGCGGCTCCACGAACGCCAGCTGCTACGTACCGCGCTAGCAAAAGAAAAACGCCACGGCGAACCGTGGCGCTTCTTTGAACTCCGAACTTCCGCTCAGGCCTTCAGCGCGACGAGCACCTCGTCCAGCATCTTCTTCGCATCGCCGAACAACATGCGGTTGTTCTCCTTGTAGAAGAGCGGGTTGTCCACGCCGGCGTAGCCCGAAGCCATCGAGCGTTTCATGACGATGGAGGTCTTGGCCTTCCACACCTCCAGCACCGGCATGCCGGCGATTGGGCTGGTGGGGTCGTCCTGCGCCGCCGGGTTCACGATGTCGTTGGCGCCGATCACCATGGCCACGTCGGTAGTGGGGAAGTCGTCGTTGATCTCGTCCATCTCGAGCACGATGTCGTAGGGCACCTTGGCCTCGGCCAGCAGCACGTTCATGTGGCCGGGCATGCGGCCCGCCACCGGGTGGATGCCGAAGCGGACATTGACGCCCTTCTCGCGCAGGAAGCCGGTGATCTCGTACACCGTGTGCTGCGCCTGAGCCACGGCCATGCCGTAGCCGGGAACGATGATCACGTTCTTCGCCTCGCGCAGCAGCTCGGCGGTTTCTGCCGCGCTCACCGCGACCACCTCGCCCGCCGGCTGCGCCGCATCACCCTTGGCCGCCGGGGTGCCGCCCTCGGTGCCGAAACCGCCGGCGATGACGCTGATGAAGTTGCGGTTCATGGCGCGGCACATGATGTAGGACAGGATCGCGCCGGAGGAGCCGACCAGCGCGCCGACCACGATCAGCAGGTCGTTGGAGAGCATGAAGCCGGTCGCCGCCGCCGCCCAGCCCGAGTAGCTGTTGAGCATCGACACCACCACCGGCATGTCGGCGCCGCCGATCGCCATCACCATGTGAATGCCGAAGAGGAAGCCGATGGTCGTCATCACCGCCAGCGGCAGGAGGCCGTCGGCCATGGTGTGCGCCTGCAGGAAGGCGTAGCCGTAGTAGATCACCACCAGCGCGCCGATCAGGTTGATCCAGTGGCGCGCCGGCAGCAGCATGGGCTTGCCGCCGATCTTGCCGGAGAGCTTGCCGAAGGCGATGATCGAGCCTGAGAAGGTGACCACGCCGATGTAGATGCCGACGTAGATCTCCAGTTCGTGGATGCTCTTCTCGGCCGCCGTCTGGAACACTGTGGAGGTGTCGACGTAGCTGGCGAAGCCGACCAGGCAGGCGGCGAGGCCGACCAGGCTGTGCATCAGGGCAACCAGCTCGGGCATCTGCGTCATCTGCACGGTACGCGCGGCGTAGAGGCCGATCGAGCCGCCGACCAGCATGGCGCCGATGATCCAGGCGTAGCCGGCGGCGCCCACGCGCGGACCGAGCACGGTGGCGAGTACCGCGATGGTCATGCCGATGATGCCGTAGAGGTTGCCGCGGCGCGAAGTCTCCGGAT
>CAYTFA010000601.1:0-1683 GCA_964436755.1 uncultured Rhodocyclaceae bacterium
TCGGCCGCGCCGGGCAGCGCCACGAGCAGCGCGAGCGTGCAGGCCGCGGCCGGCGCGCGGCGGGACGGGAAATCCGGATCGATCCTCATAACTGCATCCTCTTCGCCGCCGCCGGATCCGCGGCGGTGCTGGCCAGCGCATCGGTCAACTGGTTCACGTTCGCGAGCACCGCGAGCTCGTCCTGATACGTCTTCAGCAACAGTTCCTCGAGCAGCGGATCGCCCGGCTGCTCGGCCAGCGCCGCATTGATCTGCTCGGCCGCGCGGCGCAGTTCCGCGAGGTTGGCCTCGAGCTTGACGCGCGCCGAGTCGGGCAGTTGCGCGATGCGCGCGTCGAGCATCGCCGTGAGCTGGCGGCGCGCGGCGAGGTATTCGGGGTCGAGACGGGCGCCAGGGCCGAAAGCCGCCGGCATCGCCCCGGTGCCCTCCGACGCGGGCCGCGTCGCCACGCTCGTGGCGGGCGTCATCACGCCGCCGGCGCGGCGCGTTTCGAGCCAGCTTGCGGTGAGCAGCGACGAGCCCGCGACGAGCAGCACGGCGGCCGCGGCCTGCGCCAGCCACGCAGGCCAGCGCCGGGGCTGCCCGGACGGTCGCGCTTCGAGCCGTGCCTCGATGTCGGGCCACAGGTCGACGCCGGGCTCGATGGCATCCGGCAGGGCGCGCAAGGCCGCGTCGAGCCGGGTGTCGAGTGCGTTGCGGTCGCTGCGGGTCATGACGGCGGGCCCTCCTCGCGCCCGAGCTGCGCACCCAGCAAGGCCCGTGCCCGATGCAGTTGCGCCTTGCAGGTGCCGACCGCGATGCCGAGCATCGCGGCGGCCTCCTCGTGCGTGTGCCCGTACAGGCCGACCAGCACGAGCACGTGCCGCGCGCCGGGCGGCAGGCGCGCGATCGAATGTTCCAGGTCGCGGCCGGCGCCCGGATCGGCGGCGGTCGGGTCCACGAGCACCTCCGCCACCTCGCGCTCGACCGAATCCTCGCGGCCCAGCGTCTCGCGCCAGCGGCGCGCCTGTTGCAGCACGGCGTTGACCGCGATGCGGTGCAGCCAGGTACCGAAGGAACTGCGCGTCTCGAAGCGCGGCAGATGCCGCCATGCCTGCACGAAGGCGTCCTGCGTGCAGTCCTCGGCCGTGGCGAGGTGGCCGGTCATGCGCAGGCACAGCGCGTGGACGCGTGCCACGTGCCGGCGGTACAGGGTCTCGAAGGCGGGCACGGAGCCGCGCACGGCGGCAATGACGAGCCGCTGCTCCTCGGCTGCGTCGCGCGCTCGCTGCACTTCATCGATGACCTCCTCGCCCTTGGGCAAGCCCACACCTCGCTCGGGCCGGTCGCACCGCACACTCGGCTGCGGCATGCTACACACGCGGCCGGCGGGGCGGATGACCCGCTCCTGAGGATTCAGATGCGCCGGCCTCCCGCGGGGTTTGAACAGGGGCAGCCCATGACCGCCGTCACAGTCGACCGCTCCGGCCGGATCGCCACCGTCGTGCTGCACCGGCCCGCCGTGCGCAACGCCGTGGACCCCGCCACCGCAGCCGACCTCGCTGCGGCGTTCCTCGACCTGGACGCCGCCCCCGACATCCGGGCCATGGTCCTCTGGGACGCCGGCGGCACGTTCTGCGCCGGGGCCGACCTGCAGGCCGTCGCCCACGGCTGGGCCCCACGCGGCTGCGCCCGCCCGACGGTA
>CAYTFA010000602.1:0-1676 GCA_964436755.1 uncultured Rhodocyclaceae bacterium
CGACGAAGACGTTTTCGCCGCGCACCTGGATGCCGCCGATGGTCCCCGGAGCGACCTCGGCACCGTCGCCGTCGACGATGCGCAGTTCGGTGCCCGGCAGCGGAAAGCCAACGGTGCCGCCGCGGCGCTCGCCATCATAGGGATTCGACGTGAACATGCCGCCCTCGGTCATGCCGTAGCGCTCGAGGATGGTATGTCCGGTGCGACGACAGAACTCGTCGAACGTCTCCTTGAGCAGCGGCGCGGACCCCGAGATGAACAGGCGCATGTGCCGGCAGGTCTCGGCGCCGAAGGCCGGGTCGAGCAACAGCCGCACGTAGTAGGTGGGTACGCCCATGAACACCGTGCTCTCGGGCAGCAGGCGCATGGCGCGCGCGGCATCGAACTTCCCCTCGAAGTACATGGCCGAGCCGTTGAGCAGCGCGCAGTGGCAGGCGATGAACAGCCCGTGCACATGGAAGATCGGCAGCATGTGGAGCAGCACATCGCCCGGTGCGAAGCGCCAGTAGGCGTGCAGCGTCTGCGCGTTGTGGGCCAGATTGCGATGCGAAAGCATTGCCCCCTTGGAGCGCCCCGTGGTTCCCGAGGTATACAGGATCGCGGCCAGATCGTGGCCCTGCCTCGGCACCGGGGCGAATTCATCGGCATGCGGCGTCGCCGCGTCGATCAGCGAGCCACGGCCGTCGTCGCCGAGTTCGAGCACGTGCGGTACCTTGCAGCGTTGCGCCAGGTCGTCGGCTAGGGCACGCATCGCCGGCCGGCAGACGAAAAGCCCGGGCCTGGCATCGCCGAGGAAATGTTCCAGCTCGTGCCGCTGGTAGGCCGGATTGAGCGGCAGGTAAACCAGCCCGGCGCGCAGCGTCGCCAGGTACAGCACGAGGGCCTCGGCCGTCTTTTCGACCTGCGCGGCAACGCGGTCGCCAGGCTCCAAGCCGAGCGATACTAGCAGGTTGGCGATGCGCGCCGAGGCGCGCTCGACGTCGCCGTAGGTCCACACCCGTCCATCGGCCAGGATCATGCAGGGCGCGTCGGGCTGCCTGGGGAAGTGCCCGGCCAGCAGCGCATAGAGGTTCTGGTTCATCTTCGATGTCGCCGATGTCGTAATCCGCTGATTCTAGCCAAGCCCGCGAGGCTCGGAAGACTGCATTGCGCATCGGCCAGCCCTGCTGGGCCCGGCGCCGCAAGCGCCCTTTATGGCGCTGCGCAGGGCATGTCCGCCGCGCCGCGCTACGCGCTCGCCGAACGAATCAAGGTACTGCCCTTCACCGCAGGATCGGCAATGGTCCTACGACTCTCAGTGTCTCAGTCCGACCCATAACGGAAGTTCCAGCCAGGAAAAGCGGACGTTCAAGGTGAGGAAAACTATTGACGCGCGCCTCGTTCGCGTTGCGAACGGACTCTGGCCAATTTCTTGTCTGATTCGAAGCCGCAGCTTACGCCATGCCACTCACTGCAAGTGTATTCATGTGTGATTTGGGCAAGATCGTTCGCAACCTCAACGACAACGGTGCAATGCAACCCTTCTCTCGGTTGCGTTACGGTGAGAGTGAGCTTCTGCCCATTTCGCCGTGCAACACCTTCGATGTAACCTGAACAACTTGATCCTACGGATGCATCGTGGACTTCAATAAGAAGATAAGCGGATTTGTCTGTGGCCTTTGATATGCGCACAGTGT
>CAYTFA010000603.1:0-1675 GCA_964436755.1 uncultured Rhodocyclaceae bacterium
GCTCGATGCGATGCAGCGCCCGCTCGAGCCGCTTGTTGGTGCGGACGATGCCGACGTAGTCCCACATGAAGCGCCGCAGTTCGTCCCAGTTGTGGGAGATAACGATTTCCTCGTCGGCATCGCGCACGCGGCTCTCGTCCCATTGCGGCAGGTGGGGCAGCGGCGCCACCGGCGCGGCAAGGATGTCCTGCGCCGCCGAGGCGGCGAGCACCACGCACTCCAGCAGCGAATTGGAGGCCAGGCGGTTGGCGCCATGCAGGCCGGTGAATGCGGTTTCACCCACCGCGTAGAGGCCGCCGAGGTCGGTGCGCGCGGCGAGGTCGGTGACGACGCCGCCGCAACTGTAGTGCGCCGCCGGAACCACCGGGATGGGTTCGCGCGTGATGTCGATGCCCAGCTCGTGGCAGCGGGCGAGGATGGTCGGGAAGTGCGAGGAAAGGAACTCCGGCGACTTGTGCGTCATGTCGAGGAAGACGCAGTCGAGGCCGTGGCGCTTCATTTCGAAGTCGATGGCGCGGGCGACGATGTCGCGCGGAGCCAGTTCGGCCCGGCTGTCGTGGTTGGGCATGAAGCGCGTGCCGTCAGGCAGGCGCAGGATGCCGCCTTCCCCGCGCAGCGCTTCCGAGATCAGGAAGGACTTGGCGTGGGGGTGGTAAAGGCAGGTCGGGTGGAACTGGATGAACTCCATGTTGGCGACGCGGCAGCCGGCGCGCCACGCCATGGCGACGCCGTCGCCGGTGGCCGTATCCGGGTTCGTCGTATAGATGTAGACCTTGCCGGCGCCGCCCGTGGCGAGCACGGTATGGCTGGCACCAAGGGTTAGCACGCGGTCGCGCGCGATGTCGAGGACGTAGGCGCCCAGGCAGCGGTTGCGTGCCAGGCCCAGCTTGGCCGCGGTGATCAGGTCGATCGCGATGTGGCGTTCGAGCACCGTGATGTTGGGGTGCTCGCGTACCTGGCGGGTCAGGGTTTCCTGCACCGCAGAACCCGTCGCGTCGGCGGCATGGATGATGCGGCGGTGGCCGTGCCCGCCCTCGCGCGTCAGGTGGAAGCCCAGTTCGGAGTCGTCCGCGGTGAATGGGACACCGCGCGCGATCAACCACTCGATCGCGGCGCGGCCGTGTTCGACCACGAAGCGGGTGGCGGTCGGATCGCACAGGCCGGCACCGGCCGTGGCCGTATCGGCGACGTGGGCGTCGACCGAATCGGCCGGGTCGAGCACGGCGGCGATGCCGCCCTGGGCCCAGGCCGAGGCGGAATCGGTGAGCGCGCGCTTGGTGACGAGGGCGACCCGGCGCGTGTCGGCAAGGCGCAGGGCGAGCGACTGACCGGCCAGGCCGCTGCCCAGGACGAGGACGTCGAAATGCTGGACTGCGGCGGGATTCATGGTCGCCGACTATATCACCGCCCCGGGTGCGGAACTATTCGCGGGGCGGCGGGTCACTGCACGCAGCGACCGCTGCCGCGGCGGCCGTGGCGGCGGAAGAAGTGGGCGGATTGGCTTGGTATACTCGCTGGCGGCCGGGATGATGGACGAGCAAAAGCAACCGGCGAGGACGACAAGAGGCCCATGGGAGATCGCGAAGCTGACCGGATTCTGGTCGAGCGGGGGCAGGCTGGTGACAAGCAGGCATTCGGGCTGCTGGTCGCCAAGTACCAGCGCAAGCTCGGCCGC
>CAYTFA010000604.1:0-1673 GCA_964436755.1 uncultured Rhodocyclaceae bacterium
GGTCGCCCTCGAAGAACATGTGCTCGGTGCGGCACAGGCCGATGCCCTCGGCGCCGAACTCGCGCGCCACCTCGGCGTCGTGCGGAGTGTCGGCGTTGGTGCGCACGCCCAGCTTGCGGAACTTATCGGCCCAGCTCATGAACTCGGCGAAGTCGCCCGTCAGCTCCGGGTTGACGGTCGGGAGCTGGCCGGCGAACACCTCGCCGGTGCTGCCGTCGAGCGAGATGAAGTCGCCGGCCTTGACGGTCTTGCCGTTGACGTTGACCTCGCCGGCCTTGTAGTCGATCCGCAGCTCGCCGGCGCCGGCGACGCACGGCTTGCCCATGCCGCGCGCCACCACCGCGGCGTGCGAAGTCATGCCGCCGCGCGCCGTCAGGATCGCCTGGGCCGCGACCATGCCGTGGAAGTCCTCCGGCGCGGTCTCGGTGCGCACCAGGATGACCTTCTTGCCGTCCTTGGCCAGGATCTCGGCCTCGTCCGGGTCGAGCACCACCGCGCCCGACGCCGCGCCGGGCGACGCCGGCAGGCCGGTGGTCAGGTAGCTGCCGCCCTTGCGTGCGTCCACCTTGGCCGACTCGCTGATCGTCGGGTGCAGCAGCTGGTCGAGCAGGCCGGGGTCGACACGCAGCACGGCCGCCTTCTCGTCGATCAGGCCCTCGTGGACGTGGTCGACGGCGATCTTGACCGCCGCGGCGCCGGTGCGCTTGCCGACGCGGGTCTGCAGCATCCACAGCTTGCCGCGCTCGATCGTGAACTCGACGTCCTGGACGTCCTTGTAGTGCTTCTCGAGCTGCTTGGCGATCCCCTCAAACTGGCCGTAGACCTCGGGCATCTCCTCCTTCAGCTCGGCGATCGGCCGCGGGGTCCGCACGCCGGCCACCACGTCCTCGCCCTGCGCGTTCACCAGGTACTCGCCGTAGATGTGCGAGTCGCCGGTGGCCGGGTTGCGGGTGAAGGCCACGCCGGTGGCGCTGTCGTTGCCCATGTTGCCGAACACCATCGCCTGGACGTTCACGCCGGTGCCGAGGTTGTCGGCGATCTTATTGATGCGCCGGTAGTCGACCGCGCGGCGGCCCATCCACGAGCTGAACACCGCGCCGATAGCCATGCGCAGCTGCTCGAACGGATCCTCCGGGAAGTCCACCCCGGCGTCCGCCTTGATAATCCCCTTGAACTCGTTGGTGATCTCCTGCAGCTCCTCGGTCGAGAGGTCGGTGTCCTGGCGGGTGTGGCCCTTGGCCTCGTTGAGCACGTGCTCGAACTTCTCGCCGTCCACGCCCAGCACGATCTTGCCGAACAGCTGCACGAAGCGCCGGTACGCGTCGGCGGCGAAGCGCGGGTTGCTGGTCTGCTCCGCCAGGCCCGCGAGCGTCTGCTTGTTCAGGCCCAGGTTCAGCACGGTGTCCATCATGCCAGGCATCGAGAACTTCGCGCCGGAGCGGACCGACACCAGCAGCGGGTTGGACGGGTCGCCGAACTTCTTGCCGGTCTTGGCCTCGATGTCCTTGAGGGACTCTTTGACCTGATCCCACAGGCCCTCGGGGAACTGCTTGCCGCTGTCGTAATACGCGTTGCACGCCTCGGTGGTGATCGTGAAGCCTGGAGGCACTGGCACGCCGGTGCGCGTCATCTCGGCCACGCCGGCGCCCTTGCCGCCCAGCAGATCGCGCATG
>CAYTFA010000605.1:0-1672 GCA_964436755.1 uncultured Rhodocyclaceae bacterium
GGGCTTCGCGCATCAGGCGCTTCATCTCGGCGACGGCCTCGCGCATGCCGACGAACACTGCGCGGCTGACGATGGCGTGGCCGATGTGCAACTCTCGCACGCCGGGCAGCGCGGCGACCGGCTGCACGTTGAAGTAGTTGAGCGCGTGGCCGGCGTTGAAGCGCATGCCGGCGGCGCGGATGGCGCTGCCGGCGGCGCGGATCTTCTCCAGTTCGGCGACGACGGCCGGGCTCTCGGCATCGCGCCCCTGGTTGAAGAAGGCGTGAGCGTAGGGGCCGGTGTGGATCTCGCAGACGCGCACGCCGATGCGCGCGGCGGCCTCGACCTGGCGCAGCTCGGCGTCGATGAAGGCGCTGGTGACGATGCCGGTGCCGGATAGCCGGGCGACGACCTCGCGCAGCCGCGCCTCCTGGCCGGCGACGTCGAGCCCGCCCTCGGTGGTGATCTCGTGGCGGCCTTCGGGCACCAGCATGGCCATCTCGGGCCGGATGTCGCAGGCGATGCCGACCATCTCGTCGGTGGCGGCCATTTCGAGGTTGAGCTTGATGTGGGTCAGCTCGCGCAGGCGGCGCACGTCATGGTCCTGGATGTGGCGCCGGTCCTCGCGCAGATGCACGGTTATTCCGTCGGCGCCGCCGAGGTGGGCTTCGACGGCGGCCCATACCGGGTCCGGCTCGTGGCCCTTGCGCGCCTCGCGCACCGTGGCGACGTGGTCGATGTTCACGCCGAGTTCGATCATGCGGCCTCCGCCTTCAAAGTTTGGATCATAGTCCCTGCAGCTCGACGAAGACGCGGCGCGACTGCAGCATCTTGCCGCCGAGGTGGTGGGCGATGAGCTGGCGCATCAGGCGCCGGCTCTCGAGCCGCGTGCGCGGGTCGGAATAGTCGTCGGCGGCCATGTCGAGCAGGGTCTTGCCATGCAGCGGCGGCGCCTCGTCGGCCCGGCCGCCGGCACGCGCGACGGGGCCGCGCTCGACGAGGTAGTCGTATTCGAGTTCGGGCGCCAGCGGACGGCCGCTCTCCATGTCGATGTCGAGCGTGAGGCCGTAGCCCAGCTCGCGCAGCAGGGTCTTCTCGAAGCGGCGCAGCTCGGGCGCATCGTCGGCGCCGCGCGCCAGCGCCGCCAGCGCCTCGGCGTAGGCGTCGAACAGCGCGGGGTGGGCATCCTCGCGCGGCAGCATCTTGAGCAGCAGTTCGTTGAGGTAGTAGCCGAGCAGCAGGCAGCGCCCGCCGAGCAGCGGCATGCCGCCCTGCCATTCGGCCTGGGCCAGGGTCTTCACCTCGCCGCCGCCGAACCAGCCGAGCTCGAGCGGCTGGAAGGACATCAGCAGTCCGCGCAGCGCCGAACGCGGGCGCCGCGCGCCGCGCGCGAGCAACGGCACGCGACCGTGCATGCGCGTGAACACGTCGACGACGAGGCTGGTCTCGCTGTAGGGATGCAGGTGCAGCACCCAGCCGAGCTGCCCGTCAACCCGCTGTTTCATTCAGCCGCACTCCCCCCGCCCCCCTCGCCAGGCGAGGGGGTGACGCCGGTTCGCGGGCGGCGCCCGCTCCATGTCGGCGACTTCGCCGCCCTTGGGACGGCCCGGCTGACAGCGCTCATTCATACCCCAGGCTCTTGAGCACGCGCTCGTCGTCGGCCCAGCCGCCCTTGACCTTGACCCAGGTCTCC
>CAYTFA010000606.1:0-1670 GCA_964436755.1 uncultured Rhodocyclaceae bacterium
TGCTGCGCGGCGAGCGCCGGCTGCGCATCGCGCTGGTCGGCCTGCCCGGCAGCGGCAAGACGACGCTGTTCGATGCCGTGTCGAGTACCGCGCCGCAGCGCGGCGAGCTTACCGGCACGCACAGGATCTACCGCGAGTGCTCCGTGCAGATCGGGCTCGACGAGGCCAGTGTCGTAGACCTGCCCAGCATCCACTCGCTGCACCATCTCGAAGGCGACGACCTGTCGGCACTCAAGTACCTGCTCTGGGGCGATGACCGGCCGCCGGTCTCCGTGCACGAGCCTTCGGCCCCCCCGGCGCCACTGGCAGCACCGGACCTCATCGTGCAGGTGGTCGACGCCACGAACCTGCAGACCCATCTCGAGCTGACGCTGGAGCTGAGCCAGCTCGGACGTCCCATCGTGATCGCGCTGAACCACGACGACGAGGCGCGGCGCAAGGGCCTGCACATCAATACGCGCGCACTGGAGCGCCTGCTCGGCATGCCGGTGGTGCCCACCACGGCCGTCATGGGGCACGGCATCGCGCCGTTGTTCCGGGCGGCGGTGGAAGCGGCGCGGGCCGCCACCTGCCCGCTGCCGCAGCCACCGAGTCCGCATATCGCCGAAGCCCTGCAGTCCCTGTCGCAGACAATGAACCTGCCCGAACTGCATGCCGCCTTCCGCGTTCCCCACCCGTGGCTGCTGGCGCAGTTTGCCGCCGGCGACCGTTTCGTCGAGGCCGAACTGCACGAGCACTTCCCGGCACTGCTGCCGCGCTTCGTCGCCCTGCGCGAGGAAGCCAACCTGCGCCTGCCGCGACCGCTGGGCGATGAGCTGCATGCCGACCGCCACCACCGCGCGGCCACCCTGGTCGAGGCGGCGCTGCGCATGGGGGCGCCGACGCAAACGGGCGGCTGGCGCTGGTGGCTGGACGAACTGTTCCTCCACCCGCAATGGGGTCTGATCGGCAGCGTCGCCGTGTTCGCGGCCGTGCTTTTCGTCGTCTTCGAAATCAGCGGCTGGATCGATGCGCTGACCACGCAGCAGTTGTCCGCTGCCATCGCCGACTGGCAGCCCGACACCACCGGCGGCGTCGTCGGCCGCGCCGTAGCGGACGGGCTGATCGGCCTCACCGGCATCGTGGTGCCCTACATGATTCCGCTGGTCATGCTGCTGGTGACCCTGGAGGAAGCCGGCCTTATGCACCGCATTGCCTTCGTGGTCGACCGCGCCTTCCACAAGATCGGCCTGCATGGGGGCGTCGCCGTGCCCTTCCTGCTCGGCCTCGGTTGCAACGTGCCGGCGATTTCCGGCGCGGCGCGGGTGGCGGCAGGGCGCGAACGCGTGATCGCTTCCATCCTCATCAGCATGGTGCCGTGTTCAGCACGCTCGGCGATCATCCTCGCCATTGCCGGCAAGTACCTCGGGGCGATCGGCGTGCTGGGGATCTTCGGCGCCAACCTGCTGGTCATCGCCGTGCTTGGGCGCATGCTGTCGAGCGGCAGCCGCGAGCGCGGCCCCGGCCAGGTGCAGGAAATCCCGCCCTACGCGCTGCCGACCCGACGCGTCCTGTTGGCCGAAACCTGGGCGCGTACCAGCGACATCCTCACCATCGTCACGCCGCTGCTCGTCGCCGGCAGCGTGGTGCTGGCGCTGCTGTCGCACTTCGACGCCGACGACCTCATCAAC
>CAYTFA010000607.1:0-1670 GCA_964436755.1 uncultured Rhodocyclaceae bacterium
GGGCCGCATCGCGCCCAATCAGAACATGGAGCAACTGGCGACGGTGTTCGATCCCGACTCGGCGCGGCGCCTGGCGGCCTGCGGGGTCGGCGTCGTCGATTCGGCCACCGACATCGTGCCGCTTGCCGCACTGGCCGCGGGCAAGACCAAGTGGGAGGGCCGGGCGTCGATCGACGCGGCGGCAAAGGTCCTCGACCGCGTCGCCGGCGTGGTCAAGGTCGTGCCGACCGACGAGTACGTCAGCGCACTGGCCGAGGGCAAGTTGTGCGTCGGCCTGGGCTATTCGGGCGACGCGGTGCAGGCGCAGGGCAAGGCCCGCGGTGCCATCGAATACCGCGTGCCGGAAGACGGCGGCCTGTTGGCGATTGACGCCATGGCCATCGCGGCCGGCGGGCAGAACAAGTCCGCGGCCCACCAGTTCCTCAACTACCTGATGCGCCCGCAGGTGATCGCCCGCGTCTCCAACGCCGTCGGCTATGCCAACGCCAACCTCAAGGCGGGCGATTACATGCGCGAGAACATCCGCACCAACCCGGCCGTGGTGCCCAGCCCGACGGCGCTCAGCCGTTCGATGCCGATCCCGATCCTGAGCGACGCCGACCAGGCCGAAATCCAGCCCAACTGGGCGCGCTTCGCGAAGTAGGATGCGCTGCTGACGGCCATGCATGAGCCCCCCCGACCTTCCTACCTCAAGGCCTTCCTGACACACCCGGCGAACACCGGCACGGTGCTGGGCGTCGTCGCCCTCGGCGTTCTCGGTTCCTTCGCCATGGGCTTTGGCGCCATCACGCTGGCGGCCATCGCGGCAGCCAGCATCGAGGCGCTGGGTGCACTCTTCGTGCCGGCGCTGCCGGCGTTTCGCGCTTCCGTCGACCGCGCCGCGCGCCTCGCCGCGCGCGACGAGGCCCGGCGCGGTTATCTCGCCGAGCTCGAGCACATGAACGCGCGGGCGGTGCTCGACCAGTTCCGCGCCATGGATGCCCGCGTGCGGCAGCTTCATCAGGCCGTGGCCCAGCGCGGTGCCACGCTGGGCGTCGCCGAGGTCGAGAAGCTGGAGGACCTGTCGGTGGACTTCCTCGGCCTGGCGCATCTGCAATTGTCGATGGTGCGCGCCAAGTCCGGCGGCGCCGAGGCGGAACTGACACGCCGCGTGACGGCCATCGAAGCGCAGCTGGCGGATCGCACGCGGCCCGACGACGAAGTCCGCTCGCTGCGCGCTGCGCTCACCGAGTACAACGAGTCGCTGGCCCGCGCGCGGCGGCTGGCGGCGCGGCGAACCTCGCTCGAGGCGCTGCTGGTCAGCCTGCCGGACAAGGTCGAAGAGGTCTATCAACTCGTCATGTCGGCGCCGTTCTCGGCGGATGTCGGCCGCAAGATCGAGGAATCGCTCGACCGCCTGCGCATCGCCGAAGAGGTTGCCGGCGAATTCGACGACACCGATTGGCCGGCGGTGGCAGAATCCACGCCATCCAAGACGCCAGCCTCGCTTGCGGCCGCACGCCAAGCGCGCAGGGTGGCCAACGTATCCTCACGCTGAACCGAAAGGACAAGCATGTACCCCCACGCTCATATCCGTTCGCTGCCCCCCGCGGGGGCGCATGCCTCCCTCGGGGCACCCCTTCGGGAGGCATGACCATGGCCAACAATGCCATCATCGCGCGCCTCGCCAA
>CAYTFA010000608.1:0-1667 GCA_964436755.1 uncultured Rhodocyclaceae bacterium
CCGAGAGCTCGAGGAAGGGAGCGCCCGGATCGACCAGGTTGTCGATGCGTTCGCGCGGCAGCAGCTTGCCCCGTGCGACGTGCTTCTTGCGATGCTCCTCGGGACCGCCCCGCGCAACCACTGCGGTCTTCTCACGCAGGTCGTCGACGAGGGCCTGCATCGCCGCGACATTGGCCTTGTATTCGTCGCTGCGGGTATTCAGCGATGACTTGATGATCGACATCAGAATCCTCCGGTTTCCAGCCACTTCTCGATTTGCGGCAGCCGATCAGCGCCCCAGAAGGGCTCGCCATCGACGGTAATGTAGGGCACCCCGAAGACGCCCAGCGCGATGGCGGCATCGGTTTCCTGCTTGAGGCGGTCCTTGATTTCCTGCGTGCCGATTGCCGTCGCGTAGGCATCGCGATCGACGCCGAGCGCTGCGGCGATATCGAGCACGACCGGTGTTTCGCTGATGTCGCGGCCATCGACCCAATAGGCGCGGAACACGGCGTGGGCGAACTCCCTAGCCCTAGCGCAGTCCTGCCCGTGCAGCCAGTAGTAGCCGCGCGCCGCCGCCAGCGTCGGCACCGGGAACTTGGCCGGCTGCGCGTAGGGCACGCCAAGGAAGCGCGCCGAGCGATCGAAGTCGCGCCGGCTGTAGTCGCCCTTGAGCGGCACGTCGATGATGGGGCGCGAGCCGATCGATTTGAAGACCGGCCCCATCATGATCGGACGCCAGCGCACCTTGCGGCCGTACTTCGCCGCCAGCGCATCGATGCGCTCGCTGGCTAGGTAGGAATACGGCGACGAAAAGTCGAAGCGGAAGTCGATGGGATCGCTCATGTCGTACTCCTTCGGCGTTCAGGCGGCCAGCGAGCGGCCGATCACGAGGCGCTGGATGTCGGAGGCACCCTCGTAGATCTGGCAGACGCGCACGTCGCGGTAGATGCGTTCGACCGGGAAGTCATTGACGTAGCCGTAGCCGCCGTGGATCTGGATGGCGTCCGAGCAGATGCGCTCGGCCATCTCGGAAGCAAACAGCTTCGCCATCGAAGCCTCCTTGAGGCAGGGCTTGCCGGCATCGCGCAGGCTCGCGGCGTGATGCACCAGTTGCCGCGCCGCCTCGATCTGCGTCGCCATGTCGGCGAGGCGGAAGTTGAGTGCCTGGTGCTCGAAGATCGGCTTGCCGAAGCTCTCGCGTTCATGGGAGTAAGCCAGCGCCGCTTCGAAGGCCGCGCGTGCCATGCCGACCGCCTGGGCAGCGATGCCGATGCGGCCGCCCTCGAGGTTGGCGAGCGCGATACGGTAGCCTTGGCCCTCGCCGCCCAGCAGGTTCCCGGCCGGGATGCGGCAGTTATCGAACAGGATTTGCGCCGTGTCGGACGCATGCTGGCCGAGCTTTTCCTCGACGCGGGCAACGACGTAGCCGGGGGTGTCGGTGGGCACGATGAAGGCCGAGATGCCCTTCTTGCCGGCACCCGGGTCGGTGACGGCGAAGACCACCGCCACATTGGCATGCTTGCCCGTGGTGATGAACTGCTTGACGCCATTGAGCACCCAGGAGTCCCCGTCACGGACCGCCTTGGTCCTGATCGCGGCGGCGTCGGAACCGACATGCGGCTCGGTCAGGCAGAAGCAGCCCAGCCACTCGCCGGTGGCGAGCTTCGGCAGGTATTTCTTGCGCT
>CAYTFA010000609.1:0-1663 GCA_964436755.1 uncultured Rhodocyclaceae bacterium
TGCTTCGCCATCTCGACGATGGTCACCGGCACGCCGGCCTTGACCAGGTTTTCGGCGGCGTGCATGCCCACCAGCCCGGCGCCGAGGACGACGGCCTGCTTCGCTGACTTCATCGCGGCATTCAGGCCGACGGCGTCGTCGAGCGTGCGCAGCACGTGGTAGCGAACGCTGGCGATGCCCTCGATGGGCGGAATCGCCGGCGAGGCACCGGTGGCGAGGAGCAGCTTCTCGTAGCCCAGTTCGCTGCCGTCCGCGAGTTCGGCGACGTTGCGTGCAACGTGCAGCGCCTTCAGCGCGCTGCCGCGGCGGTAGGTGATGCGCTGGGCGGCGAAGTACTCCTCGCCGCGCAGCGGGATGTCCTGTGGCTTCGACTTGCCGGAAACCACGTAGGGCAGCACCGTCGGCGAATACGGCAGGTGGGTGTCGCGCGTGAGCAGCGTCAGGCTGCCCTCGGCGTCGTGCATGCGGATCGCCGCCACGGCCTCGAGCGCAGCGTGGCTGGAACCGACGATGAGGTACTTGGTGGTTTCCATCGCGGCCTCAGTCCTTCTCGTTGAGCCAGACGGGCTCATCCGCCACTGCGGCATCGGGATTGGCGAGCAGGGCCTCGGTCTCCGCGATCACGCGCTGGAAATGCGCCTCGGTGATGTCGGCGCCCGCCAGCCCGCCGATGAAGCTCTTCGACGGGATGAAGCGGCCCAGGCGGTACAGCGCGCCCAGCGTCTCCTGGTACATCGGCCCGCAGTTCCAGCGGAAGCCGACGGAGCGGTCGACCACGCCGATCGCCTTGACCTTGGCCAGGGCGCGCTGCAGGGCCGCGACCGGGAAGGGGCTGAAGGTCTTGAGCTTGATCAGGCCCACCTTGCGGCCGGCATCGCGCGCGGCATCGACGGCGTCCTTGGCGGCGCCCGTCATGCTGCCCAGGGTCATGATCGCGTACTCGGCACCCTCGAGGCGGTATTCCTCGACCAGCGGCGCGAAATTGCGGCCGAAGCGGCGGCCCCACTCCTCATGGACTTCCTCGATCACGCTCAGGGCGTTCTGCATGCCCTTGCACTGCCCCTTGCGATAGCGCACGAAGGTGGACGGTCCCTTGCCGCCCGAGCCGCCGGTGAGCGGGTCCACGCCCATCGGCCGCAGCGGGTCGAGAGCGACGTGCCAGTTGACGTCCTTGACGCCCATGAAGTCATCGACCTCGGCCTGCGGCGGCAGCTCGACGCGCGAGGCGCCGTAGGAAAGGTAGTTGCCGTCGAGGCAGACGTTGACCGGCAGCATCACGTCGTGGTGCTCGGCGATGCGGAAGGCCATCACGGTGGTGTCCAGCACTTCCTGGACGGACTCGCAGTACATCTGGATCCAGCCCACCTCGCGCACGGTCATGGCGTCCTGGTGGCCACCCCAGACCGACTGCGGCGTGATGCCGTCGCGGGTGACGATGGACATCACCATCGGCAGGCGCATGCCCGAGGTGCGGAAGTAGGGTTCGAACATGAAGGCGAGGCCGGGACCGCAGGTCGCCGTATAGGTGCGCCCGCCGGCCAGGGCCGCGCCCTGCAGCACGGAGAGCACCGAGTGCTCGCCTTCGGCATCGACGATGTCTGCATCCAGCTTGCCGTCGGCGATCAGCTTGGCGACGTGCTCGACCAGCGAGGACTGCGGCGTG
>CAYTFA010000610.1:0-1655 GCA_964436755.1 uncultured Rhodocyclaceae bacterium
CCCTGGCGTCCACCGTGGAAGCGCCGACGGGCGCGGCCGCCGACGCCGGCAGCGCCCGCTACGACCTGGCCCAGCTGTTGTTGCGTCTGGTCGCCGAACGCCAGCGCGCGGAGCGCGACGACCAGCGGCGGCTGGACCTGCAGGCGCAACAGTTGCGCGAGGAGAGGCGCAGGGTCGACGAGCTGCAGCAGAAGATCGAGCAGCTGCGCAGCATCGATCGCGACACCCGTACGAGGCGCAGGGAACCATGAAGGCCGGCCATGTCGGGACGGCGGGGCGGGTGCTGGTGGTCGACGATGACCCGGGCCTGCTTGACCTGATCCAGATGCGCCTGACGGCCGGTGGCTATGAAGTGGCCTGTGCCGCCTCGGGTGAAGAGGCGCTGCGCCGCTTCGCAGAATGGCGGCCGCGCGCGGTCATCTCCGACCTGCGCATGGACGGCATGGACGGCCATGCGCTGTTCTCCAGGTTGCACGCCGAAGCGCCCACGGTGCCCGTCATCATTCTTACCGCCCACGGCACCATTCCCGACGCGGTGGCCGCCACGCAGCGCGGCGTGTTCGGCTTTCTGACCAAGCCCTTCGATGGCCAGGAACTCCTTGCCCGGGTGGCCGAAGCCATGGCCCTGTCGCCACCGGTGGATGCCTCGGTGGGCGCTGACGCCGCATGGCGTGCGGGCATCGCCTCGTCGAGCCTGGTGATGGACGAGCTGCTGCGCCAGGCACGGCGCGCCGCCGACCTCGACTTCCCGGTGCTTCTCAGCGGTCCGCGCGGATCGGGCAAGGAGGCCCTGGCGCGCGCGATCCATGCCGCCGGGCCGTGCGCCGATCGTCCCTTCATTACCCTGGTGTGCAGCGAGCTGACAGGCGGCAAGCGCGCGCCGTCGCTCGACAGGGCACTGGCGGCGGCGCGCGGCGGCTGCCTGTTCCTCGACGACGTGGAAGAACTGCCGCCGGTCGAACAGGCGCGGCTGCTGCCACTGGTGCGCGAGCCTGTGCTGTTCTCCGCGCCGAGCCGCCCGGCGGTGGCCGATGCACGGGTGATCGCGGCGACCTCCCAGGCACTCGACCAGGCGATCCGTGAGGGGCGCTTTCGCGCCGACCTGTTCTATGCCCTCGGCAAGGTGGTGCTGAACGTCCCGGCATTGGCCGACCGGCGCGACGACATTCCGGCCCTCGTGGCGCACTTCGTGCGACAGGCGGCCGGCCCCGAGCGCGGTTTTTCGCCCGAGGGGATCGCCGCGCTGCAGGAGATGAGCTGGCCCGGCAATGTCACGCAGTTGCGCAGCGTGGTCGAGCAGGCCCTCGCGCGGGCGGTGACGCCCCAGGTGCCGGCGACGCTGGTACGCCTGCTATTGAAGGAGGAAAGCGAGCGCGAAATGGCCGCGCTCGACGAAGCGCGGCGCGCCTTCGAATACGACTACCTGGTGCAACTGCTCGAAACCACGGGCGGCAACGTCACCCGTGCCGCGCGCGTGGCGCAGCGCAACCGGACGGAGTTCTACAAGCTGCTGGCGCGGCACGGCATCGATCCGGCCAGCTTCAAGTAGCGCCCGGCGGCGCTGGCGGTCGTCAGGCCGCAGCCAGCGCCTGCTCGAGGTCGGCCTTGATGTCGTCGATGTGCTCGATGCCGATCGACAGGCGCACCATGTCTTC
>CAYTFA010000611.1:0-1650 GCA_964436755.1 uncultured Rhodocyclaceae bacterium
CGATCAGCGAGCGGCGCAGCGGCACCGAGAAGAACACGCCGAGGATGCCGCCGAGACCGGCGATTGCCAGCACCCAGGCATAGCGGAAGTCGGTCCAGTGCCCGAGGATCACGAGTGCGGGGATCGTGAAGATCACTCCCGAGGCGATCGACGAGCCCGCGGACGCGCCCGTCTGCACGATGTTGTTCTCGAGGATGGTGCTGCCGCCGAGCACGCGCAGCACGGCCATCGACACGACGGCCGCGGGAATGGCCGAGGCGATCGTCAGGCCGGCGAACAGGCCGAGATAGGTGTTGGCGGCGGCCAGCAGCACGGCAAGTGCGATCGCGAGCAGGACGGCGCGGGGGGTGAGCTGCGCCGGCGCGGCAGGAGTGACCATGGGCGGGATGGCTCCGGAAGAATGGCGGCATTAGAGGTGGCGTGCGACGCATTTGCAACAACCGGTGCCGCGTCGCCGGGTGGTAAAAGAGGCTGGGTTCAACTCGCAAGGGCACACCGGAACATGACGACGGGCAGGACGATCTTCATCACCGGCGCGGGCGCCGGCATCGGCGCCGCCACCGCCCGGCTGTTCGCGCGACGCGGCTGGATCGTTGGCGCGAGCGACGCCGACAGGCATTCGCTCGACGCTCTGCAGGCCGAACTGGGCCCCGACCGTCTGCACGCCTGCGTGGCGGACGTGCGCGACGCCGGCGCGCTGCGCGCGGCGATCGATGATTTTGCCGCTCGTCGGGGTGGGGGCCGGCTCGACGCCGTCTTTGCCAACGCCGGCGTGCTGTTCATGGGCCCCGACGCGATGCTCACGGCCGAGCAGAAGCAGCATCTCATCGATGTGAACGTGAAAGGCACCGTCCACACGTTCGATGCGGCCATGCCGCACCTGTGCCGCGCGGCACCGGGTGCGCACGCCGTCGCGATGGCGTCGGCCTCTGCGGAATACGGCACGCCCGATCATGCGGTCTACAGCGCGACCAAGTTCTTCGTGCGCGGCTACACCGAGGCCCTGGCCATCGAATGCCGCAAGAGCGGCATCGTCGTGAGTGCGGTGTACGTTTCCTACGTGCAAACGGCCATGGTCACGGGCGCGAACTTCACGCCGGCCTCGGTCGAGCGCCTCGGCGTGAAAGCCACGGCGGAGCAGGTTGCGGCCACCGTGTGGCGCGCCGTGCACGGCCGTCGGGCGCATTGGCGCGTCGGGTTCGACGCGAAGCTGACGCACTACGCGGTGCGTGTGCTCGGCGCGTGGATCGCGCCCGTCTACGCAAAGGTCGCTGGCCTCTGAGCCAGTGCCGGAAACAGGAGAATGTCCCCTGTTTCCGGTCACCAGCCGCAGGTCTGGCCTTTGTTCTGCTGCTCGAGCCAGTCCTCGAGCGGCTTGAAGTAGTCGAGGATCGCCGAGGCGTCCATCTGGCGCGTGCCGGTCAGCTCGAAGAGCGTGTCCTGCCACGGCTGGCTCGCGCCCTTGGCCAGCATCGCGCCGAACTTCTTTCCCGCGGTCTCGTTGCCGTAGATCGAGCACTCGGCGAGCGGGCCCTTGAACCCGGCCGCGTCGCACAGCGCCTTCTGGAGCTGGAACTGCAGGATGTACGAGAGGAAGTAGCGCGTGTACGGCGTGTTGCCCGGGATGTGGTACTTCGCGCCCGGGTCGAA
>CAYTFA010000612.1:0-869 GCA_964436755.1 uncultured Rhodocyclaceae bacterium
GTACGGGCAGACCGAGATCAACTACATCGTCGGCAACTGCGCGGCGGTGACGGCGCCGAAGGCCGGGGCCATGGGGCGCGGCTATCCGGGCCATGACCTGGCCGTGCTCGACGACGAGGGACAGCCGGTGGCCCCCGGCGAGATGGGCGAGGTCTGCGTGCGGCGCAGTTGCAACGGCGAGATGGACCCGGTGTTCATGCTCGGCTACTGGAACAACCCGCAGGCGACGGCCGAGAAGTTCTTCGGTGGCGGCATCGACGATGCGCAGGCCTGGGGCCGCACCGGCGACCTCGCGCGGCAGGACGGGGACGGGCTGCTCTGGTACCAGGGACGCAGCGACGACATGTTCAAGAGCGCCGGCTACCGCATCGGTCCCGGCGAGATCGAGAACTGCCTGGTGCGCCACGCCGCGGTGGCCAATGCCGCAGTCATCGGCGTGCCCGACGAGACACGCGGTACGCTGGTCAAGGCCTTCATCGTCCTGCAGCCGGACGTGCGCCCGTCGGCCGAGCTGGAGGCCGCGCTGCAGGACCACGTGCGGCGCAACCTGGCGCCCTACGAGGTGCCCAAGCTGATCGAATTCATCGACGCGCTGCCGATGACCACCACCGGCAAGGTGCAGCGACGCCTGCTGCGCCAGCGACCGGCCCGGTAGAATCGCGCCAACCCTATTCCCGGCATCCGATCATGACCGATCCCGTCAGCGGCAAGGAACGCCGCGGCAATCCGCAGCTGCGCTCCATCTTCGTCCAGGCCTATGAAGTGCTCGCGCCCTTCTTCGATCCGGCCAATAGCTGGGGCGGTCAGCCGCACGAGCACCTCGCCTATCGGGCGCTGCACGAGCAGTTCCCCGGCCTGTCCAGCCAGGA
>CAYTFA010000612.1:894-1649 GCA_964436755.1 uncultured Rhodocyclaceae bacterium
GGCGCGGCGCGTCTTCGACGGCGGCGGCCGGCCGGCACCCTAGGCGCCGCGTGCAGCGAAGCGCGCGAGCAGCTCGCGCGTGCTCGTCACGCCGAACTTGGCGCGGATGTTGGCACGGTGGAATTCCACCGTCTTCAGGCCGATGTTGAGCGCGCGGGCGATCTCCCTGCTCGGCTGACCACGCAGCAGCAGTTCCAGCACCTCCCGCTCGCGCGGCGAGAGCGTTGGCGCCGGTGCGTCCGCAGGCGCGGCGCGGCGTTCGCGTTCGGCAGCGGCATCGCGCGTGCCCTCGACGTTGAGCGCGTTCATCACCGCCATCACGAGGCGATGCTGGTCAAGCGGCTTCTGGATGAAATCGAAGGCGCCATCCTTCATGGCCTTGACCGCGAGCGGCAGGTCGCCGTGCGCGGAGAGGAACACGATGGGGAGTTTCACGCGGCGCTTGTGCAGTTCCGCCTGCAGCTCGACGCCGCTCATTTCCGGCATGCGCACGTCGAGGACCAGGCAGCCGCCGCGCGCGGGCGGGGGCCGGCGCAGGAATTCGCGCGCCGAGGCAAAGGCTTCGCTGCGCAGGCCGACCGTCCGCATCAGCATCGCCAGCGCATCGCGCAGGTCGGCGTCGTCGTCGACGATGAAGACCGTACGTTCGCCCGCCGTCATGGTTGTCGCGCCGGCAGGAAGAGGCGGAAGGTGGCGCCACCGGCCGCATTGGCTTCGACCTCCAGGCGCCCGCCGTGGGCTTCGGCGATGGAGCG
>CAYTFA010000613.1:0-1648 GCA_964436755.1 uncultured Rhodocyclaceae bacterium
TCATCGCGGCGTGCAGGGAAGTCGGGCCGGCGCTGTTCTTTTCGCTGCTGATCATCACCGTCTCCTTCCTGCCGGTGTTCACGCTCGAGGCACAGGAAGGCCGCCTGTTCTCGCCGCTGGCCTACACCAAGACCTTCGCCATGGCCGGTGCGGCGATGCTCTCGGTGACGCTGGTGCCAGTGCTGATGCTGTTCTTCATCCGCGGCAGGATCCTGCCGGAAGCGCAGAACCCGGTGAACCGCGTGCTGATCTGGCTCTACCGGCCGATCATCGCCGGCGTGATGCGCTGGAAGGGCAGCACCATCGTCCTGGCGCTGGTGGCCATGGCCGCCACGGTCTATCCGGCCTCGCGCCTGGGCAGCGAGTTCATGCCCACGCTCAACGAGGGCACGCTGTTCTACATGCCGACCTCGCTCCCCGGCATGTCGATCACCAAGGCCGCCGAGCTGCTGCAGACGCAGAACAAGATCATCAAGAGCTTCCCTGAAGTCGCCTCGGTGATCGGCAAGGCCGGTCGCGCCAATACCGCGACCGATCCGGCGCCGACCGAGATGTTCGAGACCGTGGTCAACCTCAAGCCGGAGTCGGAATGGCGGGCGGGCATGAACATCGACAAGTTGATCGCCGAACTCGACCGCGCGCTGCAGTTCCCCGGCGTCGCCAACTCATGGACCATGCCGATCAAGGCGCGCATCGACATGCTTTCCACCGGCATCCGCACACCAATCGGCATCAAGGTGTTCGGCAAGGACCTCGTCGAAATGGAGCGGCTGGCGCGCGAGATCGAGGCCGCGGTGAAGGATGTGCCGGGCACCACCAGCGCCTACGCGGAACGCATCACCGGCGGCTTTTACCTCGACATCGAGCCGGACCGGCGTGCCCTTGCGCGCTACGGCCTTTCCGTCGGCGAGTTGCAGGACACGATTGGTACCGCGCTGGGTGGCGAGATGGTGACCACCACGGTCGAGGGTCGCGAACGCTTCGGCGTCATCGTGCGCTATCCGCGCGACCTGCGTTCGGACCCCGAGCGCATTGCGCGCGACGTGCTGGTGCCGGCCTACGGGGCCGGCATGGAGGCGTCGGCGCCGCCGGCCATGGTGCCGCTGGGCGAAGTGGCGCGGGTGTCCATCGTCAAGGGCGCGCCGGCGATCCGCACGGAAAACGCCCTGCTCTCAGCCTACATCTACGTTGATATCCGCGATCGCGACATCGGTTCCTACGTCGCCGCGGCGCGCCAGGCGGTAGCGCAGAAGGTCAAGTTCCCGCCCGGCTACTACATTGCCTGGAGCGGGCAGTTCGAGTACATGGAGCGCGCGCTGGAGAAGCTCAAGGTGGTGGTGCCGCTGACGCTGCTGATCATCTTCCTGCTGCTCTACCTCAACTTCCGCCGCCTTACCGAGACGCTGATCGTCATGCTCTCGGTGCCCTTCGCCCTGGTCGGTGGCGTCTGGCTGATGTGGCTGCTCGGCTACAACCTCAGCGTCGCCGTCGCCGTCGGCTTCATCGCCCTGGCCGGTGTCGCCGCCGAGACCGGCGTGGTGATGCTGATCTACCTCGACCACGCCTGGGCGGCGGCGCAAGTGCGCTGTGCCGAGGCCGGGCGTCGCCCGGTCGGTGCCGACCTCTACGCCGCGGTGATGGAAGGCGC
>CAYTFA010000614.1:0-1644 GCA_964436755.1 uncultured Rhodocyclaceae bacterium
AAGCAGGCGCCGAGCAGCGCCGCGGCCCAGGCCGGCACCCAGGGCAGGAAGGGCGCGCCGCCGTCGTAGCCCGCCGGCGCCCAGCCGGCGCTGGCCCAGGCGAAGGCGGTCTTGCCCAGATGGCTGTGGAACAGCGCCGTGAACGAGTAGGCGCCGTCGCGCCAGTGGTAGGCATGCTGCCCCAGCGGCAGCTGCATCTGCGCGAAGTAGCCGAGGGCCAGCCCGAGGTGTACGGCGTGGCCCAGCGCCAGCGCCGCGAGGAACACCGGCAGCGCGCGCGCATGGCCGAGGCGCAAGCGCCAGCACGCCATGGCCAGCGCGCCATATGCCAGCAGGAACAGCGCGGCGCCGTTGGAGGTGCTGTAGGCCAGCTTGCCCAGCACGAACTGCAGTACGAAGCCGGCTTCGTTGCCGGCCAGCAGCGCCCAGGCCGCGAGGCCCGCGCCGAGCGCCAGGGCAGGCGGCCTCAGTAGGAGGGGCTCGCGGTCCAGGAGATGGCGCCGCTGGCGGGAACGTGGGTGATGGTCAGCGTGCGGCCGGTCTTCGTCGTGAGGCGCAGCACGTCGCCGTTGTTCGGGTTGTCCTGGAAGAGGTCGGCCGTCGGATTGGCGGCGAGGCCGTTGCGGATCTGCTGCGCGTCGAAGGCATGGCCCACCGCCGTGTAGGGTGCGTTCCCGGGCACGCACTGCACCGTCTGCACGCCACCGCTGAGGCCGATCACGTGGGCGAGGTGGGTGGTGGTCTCCTTGTAGGGGCTGCCGCACACCAGCGACTTGGCGATCCACAGCGCCCGCGCGCTGGCCAGTGCGCCGACCGTGCCGTCGACCACCGCGTGCTCGGCATCGTCGCTCAGCGCGACGAACTTCGGCAGGGCGACGGCCGCCAGCACGCCGAGGATGACGATCACGGCGATCAGTTCGATCAGGGTGAAGCCGCGCGGGAGGGTGCGATGCATGGGCGGGGAGGCGGGGGGTTCCGGCCGGCATCCTAGCGCCCGCGGCGCGAACTGTAAATGCCGCGCGAAACCCTTTTCGCAACGTCGCCGCATGGGGTAAATTCGCAGGGTTTTGCAAACGCTCAGTCGAAACGCATTTCCGCCACCGCGATCCATGGTCCAGCCCGCGCAAGCCCTCGTCGATTTCCCCGGCCGCCTGCTCATCGTCGGCTTCGGCTGCATCGCGCGCGGCGTGCTGCCGCTGCTGCGGCGCCATGTCGGCATCGACCCGGCGCGCATCCGCATCGTCAGCGACCGCGGCGACACGCGCGGCGTCGCCGCCGCCCATGGCATCCCGCTGCGCGTCGAGGCGCTCACCCGCGACAACTACGCCGCCATCCTCGGCGAGGAACTCGGCGCCGGCGACTTCCTGCTCAACCTTTCGATCAACGTCGCCAGCGTGGACCTCGTCGCCTGGTGCCGCGCCCACGGCGTGCTCTACCTCGACGCCTGCATCGAGCCCTGGGCCGGCGGCTACTACGACGCTTCGCTGACGCCCTCGCAGCGCTCCAACTACGGCCTGCGCGAGCAGGCGCTGGCGCTGCGCCGCCCCGGCGGCGACGCCGGCCAGCCCACCGCCGTGCTGACCCACGGCGTGAACCCCGGCCTCGTCTCGCACTTCGTCAAGAAGGCGTTGCTCGACGTCGCCG
>CAYTFA010000615.1:0-1643 GCA_964436755.1 uncultured Rhodocyclaceae bacterium
CGTGTCGTCGCCCGGCAGCCACAGCACGCCGAACTTCGGATTCCACTGCCGTCGGTCTGTCGCGGCGTCCTCGTAGGCGTCGAACGACATGCCCAGGGTGATGTCGAGTCCGTGCGCGACGCTGCCCGTGTAGTAGAGGTAGGCGTTCATCTCACGCACCCTGGACGTGGACTCGTCGGTCGAAAGCGGCGACAGCGACACCGAGTCCGACACCGTGCCGTTCACGAAACCGATGCCGGGCGAGAGGGAGTAGCCGTTTCCCTGGTAGATGTGCCGCAATTCCAGCATGTGGACCTTCTCGGTCTGCGCGAGGCCGAAGCCGGCATCCGGATACGTGAGGGTGTCGGTCTGGTGCCGATAGATGTAGGACGCCAGCGTCACCGATGCCGGTGAGAAGTTGTGGCGCAGGCCCAGGCGACCGGCCGTGGATCTCAACGTTTCGCGCGACGTGGGATCGAAGTTCTCCGCGTCGAAGAACGTGACGTTGACATCGCCCGTCTTCTTGTCGATCTGCCTCAACTCGGCCTGAACGCTGGTCTCGGGATCTGCCGCGACCTGCACGAAGGCGTTGGCCGTCGAGTACCTGCGGTCGGCGTTCTCGCGGTAGCCATCGCTTCCGACGGTGTAGTAGCCGACGCTGAACGCGGCCCTCTCGCCGAGCCCCGAGAACTGCATCGATGCCGCATAGCTGTCCCAACTGCCCACACCCGCGTCGGCATAGAAGTTCAGTCCCTGCCTGGCCATCAACTGGCTGTACTCGTTCGCGCCCAGCGTGAGGAACAGCGATTGATCGACGATCGCCAGCGACTGGGCGCTCAAGCGCGGCTGCGCCGGGCGGCTGTTCAGTGGCTGCAGAAGTTGAGATTGCAGCAGCTCGCTTTCGCGGGCCATGTCGTGCTGCGGCGCCGACAGGTAGTAGTCGGCCAGAAAGCGATGCGCGGAGGAATTGCCGCTGTCGACGGCCAGCGACTTGACTGCTTCGTCGACGGCGAGCTGGTCGTAGCCGACGTCCAGGAAGGTCCGCGCCTGGCTGATCCTGCGTGTGGCGGTGTCCTCGTCGAGCCGCAGCCTCGATCGGTACACGGCGCGGTTGTCGTTCAACTCGATCGAGCGCTCGAGTTGCTCCAGGGCCTCGATCGGACGATTCTCGACTTGCTTCCTGACTGCGTCGTACAAGTAGGGCGTGGGATCGCGCGGGTCGAGCTGGCTGGCCAGGCCGTATTGCACGCCGGCGAGCGCATCTCTGCCCTCCTCGTAGTACGCCTTGCCGAGGTAGCTGCGCACGAGCGAGTTGCCCGGGTCGAGGATCGCGGCGATCTCGATCTCGGCACGGCCGGCATCGAGGTTGCCTTCGCGAACCTTCGCCAGCCCGAGGCCCAGGCGCGGCAGCGGGTCCGCCTGGTCGAGTCCGATGGCGCGCTCGAACGAAGCGCGCGCGGCAGCGGTGTCGATGCGCGTCAGGTTCGCGAACCCGAGCACGGTTTGCGTCCGCGCCAGATCCGGGTTCAGCCGGGCGGCCTCGTGCGCCGCTGCGAGTGCCGCGCCCAGGCGACCGAGCGACATCTCCAGCTCGGCGCTGCGCGCATGCGCGAGCGCGCTCGACGGGTCGAGCTGCACCGCCCGCCGCGCGCTGTCGAGCGCCG
>CAYTFA010000616.1:0-1642 GCA_964436755.1 uncultured Rhodocyclaceae bacterium
GAGGCGGCGCGCCGGCGCTACTGGGCGCGCAGCTACTTCGGCTGGCCGACGGTCGCCGAGGCGCAGCCGGGGCCGGGCCACCGCGCGCTGGCGCACCTGCAGTCGGAGGGACGCATTTCGGCCCTGGTCACGCAGAACGTCGACGGCCTGCACCAGAAGGCCGGCAGCGAACCGGTGCTCGAGTTGCATGGCGGCATCGGCCGCGTGGTCTGCCTCGCGTGTGGGCATGCGCTGTCGCGCCGCGCGATGCAGGAACGCCTGCGCGAAGCCAATCCCCGCATCGAAGCCACGGCCGCTGCCGCGCCCGATGGCGATGCCGACATCGCCGAGGCGCTGCACGCCGGCTTCGCGGTGCCGGCCTGCGCCGACTGCGGCGGCGTACTCAAGCCCGACGTGGTGTTCTTCGGCGACAGCGTGCCGAAGCCGCGCGTCGGCGCCGTCATGGCCGCGATCGAGGCGGCCGCCGGGCTTCTCGTCGTCGGCTCGTCGCTGATGGTCTACTCGGGCTTCCGTTTCGCCGAGCAGGCGCACCGGATCGGGCGGCCGGTGATGGCGATCAACCTGGGCCGCACCCGCGCCGACCACCTGCTGGCGGCGAAGGTCGAGCGCGACTGCGGGGAGTTCCTCGCCGGGCTCGTCCCCTAGCGCCGCTACCTAGTCGTGCGGCAGCTCGCGCTTGCTGCCGTCCTCGTTGATCGCCACGTAGGTGAATTGCGCCTCGGTCACCTTGACGACGACCGGACTGGTCGGATTGCGTTCGGCGAACACCTGCACGTCGACGGTGATCGAGGTGCGGCCGACCTTGACGATCTCCGCATAGAAACTGACGATGTCGCCGACCGAGATCGGCTGCTTGAACAGGAAGGAATTTACCGCCACGGTGGCGATGCGGCCGCGCGCGCGGCGCATGGCCGGAATCGCGGCGGCGATGTCGCATTGGGCCATCACCCAGCCGCCGAAGATGTCGCCGTTGCCGTTCATGTCGGCGGGCATCGGCATCACCCGCAGCACGGGCTCGCGCCCCGGAATCTTCACGCCTTCATGGCCCATGGCCGATCTCCCTTGCTCAGTGCGGCCGCCAGTATAGGGCCGTCAGCGTTGGCGGTCTGCGCAAGAATCGGGTGGCGTGCGCAACGGTGGCGGGGGATACTGCGCCCATGTCGAAAGCAGACGCATTCTCCGACGGGCACGACGAGAATTCACGCCGCTATGTCGCGATCGCCCGTGCCATCGCCTATGTGCGCGCCAACGCGCGGCGGCAGCCGACGTTGGCCGAGATCGCTGCCGCCGCCGGGCTCAGCGAATTCCACTTGCAGCGGCTGTTCTCGGCCTGGGCCGGCATCTCGCCCAAGCGCTTCCTGCAGTACCTGACCAAGGAGTACGCGCTGTCGGCGCTGCGCGCCTCGGCCGGCGTGCTCGATGCCGCGCTGGATGCGGGCCTTTCCGGCCCCGGCCGCCTGCACGACCTGATGGTGAGTTGCGAGGCGCTCACGCCCGGCGAGATCCGCAGTGGCGGCGCCGGCGTCGAACTGCGCCATGGCATCGCGCCGACGCCGCTGGGTGCGGCCCTGTTCGGCTGGACGCCGCGCGGCGTCTGCCACCTGGTGTTTTGTGATGGCGACGAGGCGGCGCAGTTGTCGCG
>CAYTFA010000617.1:0-1631 GCA_964436755.1 uncultured Rhodocyclaceae bacterium
CGCCGCGTGCGCGTTGCGCTTTTTTCGACCGGCGACGAGCTGTGCTCGATCGGCTCGCCGCTGACGCCGGGCGCCGTGTACGACAGCAACCGCTACACGCTGTGGGGCATGCTGACGCGCCTGGGTTGCGAGGTCATCGACATGGGCGTCGTGCGCGACGACCCCGCCGCACTGGAGGCCGCCTTTCGCGACGCTGCCGCGTGTGCCGATGCCATCATCACCAGCGGCGGCGTATCCGTCGGCGAGGCCGACTTCGTCAAGCAATTGATGGCGCGCCTGGGCGAAGTCGCCTTCTGGAAGATCGCCATGAAGCCGGGCCGCCCGATGGCGTTCGGCCGCATCGAGCCGGGTGGCGCGGAACGCCCCGGTGCCTGGCTGTTCGGTCTGCCCGGCAATCCCGTCGCCGTGATGGTGACCTTCTACCAGTTCGTGCGGCCGGCCCTGCTGCGCCTGGCCGGGGTCGATCCGATGCCTCCGATTCCGGCCTTCACCGCGCGCTGCACCGAGCCGATGAAGAAGAATCCCGGCCGCACCGAATACCAGCGCGGCATTCTCTCGCGCGACACCGACGGCTGGCTCGTGCGTCCCACCGGCGCGCAGGGTTCGGGCGTGCTGCGCTCGATGGCCGACGCCGACTGCTTCATCGTCCTCGAGCACGAACGGGGCGCGGTGGCCGCCGGCGAGATCGTCACCGTGCAGCCGATGGCTGCGCTGGCGTAACTCAGCCGGCTGCGTCCCGGTCCGCGCCGAAGGCGGCGCCGTTCCGGGCGCGATCCGTAGCCACGGCATCGACCAGCAGCGCCGTCTGCTCCGCGAGTTCGTCGAGCCCGGCCCGGATATCCTCGGCGTGGGTTTCAAGCCCGTCGACCTGGCGCAAGTGCGCCTCGACGGCGGCCGCCGTCTCCGCCATGGCAAGCAGGCCAAGGGTACTTGCGGCCCCCTTCAACGCATGCACGCCATGGCGCGCCGCTTCGCGATCCCGCCCCGTCACGGCGCTGCGGCACGTGGCCAGCCGCGCGGGAATCGATTCCAGCAGGCTGCCTACCAGTTCGAGGAATTTCTCGCGGTTCCCAAGCACGTTGGCCAGTCCCGCCTGGACGTCCACGCCCTGGACCGCCGCCAGTCCAGCCAGATCATCCTGCGCGGCGCGATCGTCACGCACTGCCGCCGCGGCCGCAGCGTGCGGGCCATGGCCGCCGGCCAACCAAAGCAGCAGCGTCGCGTAGAGCGTGGAAGGGTCAACGGGTTTGGTCAGCATGTCGTTCATGCCCGCTTCCATGCACGCGCGCCTGTCCTCGGCAAACGCATTTGCAGTCAGCGCCACGATCGGCACTGCCGCCCATCCGGCCAGCCGCCGCAGTATCCGCGTCGCCTCGACCCCGCTCATTTCGGGCATCTGCATGTCCATCAGCACCAGCGAAAAGACTTCCCGGCGGGCAAGCTCGATCGCCTCCCGGCCGTTGCCAGCGACGCCTACGTCAAGGCCCACGCCGTGCAGCAACTGCACCACGACTTCGACGTTGATATCGTTGTCTTCGGCGAGAAGCACCCGCGCCCCACTGTGCCTCGTCCGAAGCTGCTCCTCGACGCTGATGGCACGCTGCCCGCCGGCGCTCCTGTTCGGCATCGGG
>CAYTFA010000618.1:0-1628 GCA_964436755.1 uncultured Rhodocyclaceae bacterium
AGAAGTAAGGCATGAAGTAGCCGATGAAGCGTTCGGCGATCTCGATGCCCAGCGGCTGCAGCTTGTCCATCGACGTGGCATGAAAGATGAGCACCTTGAGGTACTCGGACTCGATCGTCGTCTCCGGCGTACCGGCATACAGCGCAATCGGCTTCTGCGCGGCCTTGGCATCGACCGCGGCCAGGTAGATGCGCCCCAGCGTCTGCCAGTACACCGGGTCGACCGGCCCGTAGCGGAACTGCTTCCACTTGAGCTGGGCCGCCAGCGCATTGACCAGGCGCCCCCAGAGCAGGGGCATCTGCGAGCGGATGGTGTCCGCATCCTTCTTTTCCGCCGCATCGTGGCGCGCCAGGCAATCGAGGTAGGCGGCGACGAGGTGCTGCCAGTAGTTGTGGGCATCCTCCCACTGGCGCGCCTCGAGCGCACGCGTGGCGCCATGCTGGGCCGGATAGTCGCGGCCGAGCCGGCGCGCCTGCGCCATTGCCGCTTCGTCGATGCGCAGGACGAGATCGAGCCGCTGCGCGAGCTTGAAGCCGCCTTCGGCAGTGAGCGACTCCAGCCAGGCGCCGGCGTCCTCGAGCGCGCCGAGCGCCTCGCCCGCGGTGATGGCGGCGATGATGCGCTTGGCCTCGCGCGAATCGGCGAGCGGGTGTTTGTCGTCGTTGGAAAAGAGTCCGAGCATGGCGTTTCAGGCGATTCCCGTCAGCATACCCGGTCGGCCGGGGCCTGTCATGGTCGGCCCCGCCATTGTTCGAGCAGGGCAAGGCCCCAGGCAACGCCGAAGCCGGTGATGTCGCTGCCGGCGGCACCGAGCCCGCCGCTGCAGCTCGAGGCCGACAGGTCCACATGGAGCCACGGTCGGCCGCCGGTAAACCGGCGCAGGAAGCGCGCGGCGAGGATGTGGTCGGCATCGCCGTCGAGCGTGCACTGCTTGACGTCGGCCACCTTCGAGTCCAGCGCCGCATCGTAGTCCGCGTCGAAGGGGAAGGCGCAGACGCGCTCGCCGCTGGCGACGCCGGCCGCCACCGCCTGAGCGGCGAGTTCGTCGCTGCTGGCAAAGACCCCGGAGTAGCGCGTGCCCAGCGCGACGTGCATCGATCCGGTCAGGGTGGCGAAGTCGATCACGAGGTCGGGCCGCGCGCGCTTGCCATGTGCGCCGCTCGCCAGCAGCAGCGTATCGGCCAGCACCATGCGGCCCTCGGCGTCGGTATGCACGACTTCGATGCTGGTGCCGTCGAGCGTGGTGACGATGTCGCCCTGGGTATAGGCCTCGGGCGAAAGATGGTTGTGCGCGATCGCCAACCAGCAGTCGATGGCGATCGGCAGGCCCAGTTCGGCCACCGCCGCCGTGAGCGCCAGGGCAACGGCGGAGCCGTTCATGTCCTCGTGCATGCCGGCCATGTACCGGGCCGGCTTCAGGTTGTGGCCGCCGGTGTCGAAGCAGATGCCCTTGCCCACCAGCGCGACGCGGTGGCGTGCGCCCTTGGGCTCATGGCGCAGATGGACGATGGCCGCATCCTCGTGACCCGAGCCCTGCGCCACCGCGCAGAAGGCGCCGGCGCCCATCTTGCGCAGCCGCTTGTAGCCGAACTCCTCGATGGCCCAGCCGCGCTCCCCGGCCAGGGCAC
>CAYTFA010000619.1:0-1626 GCA_964436755.1 uncultured Rhodocyclaceae bacterium
GTGGCGAACTCGAGGCGGGTGTTGGTCTGGACGATCTGCCGCGTGGTGTGCGGTGCCGGCTTGTTGCTGCTGTCGGCGTGGCAGCGGTTGCAGATCTGGTACTCGTAGGTCGCGACCTTGACCTCCAGCCCAGCGCTGTCGACGCCGCGCACTCCGGCCAAGGACCCCGGCAGCGGGCCGCTGCCGGCATTGGTGGCATGCGGATTGTGGCAGTCCACGCATTCGACGTGGCGCGCCTGCACCACGGCCGCCTCGGCCGCATCGTGCACGCCCGTCGTCGTAGCCACGGGGTGGATGGACAGCTTGCCGGTGAATTCAGCCTGGATGTTCTTCGCGGCGACATTGCCGTTGTGGCAGGCATAGCAGTTCGCTTCCTCGGCCGCATTGTTGAGCAGCCACTTCTTGCCGCCGGCGGAGTGCGGACGATGGCAGTTCTCGCACGCGTTGGCCGCCACCGTGGTGCCGCTCGTGTGCGGCCAGGGGTTGGTACCGGCGCCGTTCCAGGTCCTGGTCGACAGGCGGTGGTCGCTGGTGCTCCAGAAGTTCTTCGTATGGCAGGTCTGGCACAGAGCGGATGCCTGGTTGGGGATGACCAGGAACTTGCCGTTGCTGTCGTCGTGCGGGTCGTGACAGGAGGTGCATTGCATCTGGCCGGAGGAGTCGAGTTTGACCTTCCCGGTCAGGGTCGCCGGACTGGCCAGTTCGCCGCCGCGCGATGCGGCCAGTGCGGCATCGTAGGCAAACGAGACCGGATGGTCGTCCGAGAGGTCGGTGCCGAGGTTGGAGTTGCCCGAGGGCAGGGTGGTGATGCCACCGGCCATCCCGATGCGCGTGCCGCGGCTGAGTACGTCGCCCAGGGCGATGGTGCCGTCGTGGCAGGAAAGGCACAGCAGCGAGGCGCCGGTCGGCTGGCCGGGACGGGCGACGGAGGTAGAACTCGAATAGGGTGTGTAGCTGCTGCCGGGATTGCTCCGGTTCCACAGCGGGGCCGAGGTCGACGCGCTGTGCGGCGCGTGGCAGAACAGGCAGGTCTGTGTCTCCGTGGCCGCCTTCACGGTGCCCGGTCCGCTTGCCGCGAGGTTGTGCTTGCTGGTCGCAATGCCGGCCTGCGTTGGCAGCGCAAGCAGCAGGCCGGCCACGAGCGCGATCAACCCGCCGCGCATCAGCCCGGCCCGCCGACGTAACGCAGGACCTGGACCCGGCGGTTGTAGGAATCGGCGACGTAGATCGTGTCGCCGTCGCCGGTGTCGATGAAGATTCCCGTCGGCAGCCAGAATTCGCCGCGATCCTGCCCGCGTGCACCGACTGCCAGCAACAGGTGGCCGCCCGGGTCGAATATCTGAAAGGCGTGGAACAGGGCGTCGACCACGTAGATGTGCCCGTGGTGGTCCGTCGCCACGCCCTTTTGGCGTGCCGCGTCGCCGGCGCCGTCGCCCTGGCGGCCGAATCCGGAAACGAAACCGCCGCGCGCGTCGAAGGCCTGCAGGCGGAAGTTGAGCGAGTCGGTGACATACAGCGTGCCGTCACTGGCCAGGCACAGGTAGGTCGGGTAGTTGAACTCGCCATCCGCCTGACCGCGCTGGCCGATGCGGGCAATCATCCTGCCGTCGCTGCCGAATACGACGA
>CAYTFA010000620.1:0-1616 GCA_964436755.1 uncultured Rhodocyclaceae bacterium
GCATCCACGGCAAGCGCATCGGCGAATTCGTCAGCAACGGCAAGAAGCGCTGGTTCACCTGCACCGAGTGCCACAACCCGCACAACGTCCAGGACGGCGCGCGCAACAAGGGCTTCATCCAGTTGCAGCCCGAGCCGTCGCCGCAACTGCCGCGGGGCTTCGCGGACGCCAAGCACGAGCTGCAGCATCCGATCGCGCACTGACCAGGGGCCGATGTCCGATACGCCCGAGAAACCGGTCCGGGGCGACCCTACCTGGGTCCCCCCGGCGCTGACGCGCGCGGAGCAGACCCGCCACGTCGGCAAGACGCCGGTCTTCTTCGGGCCGCCGCTGGCCATCCTCACCGACGGCCTGAAGAACACCATGGAAATCAGCGGCCGCCTCAACCGCACGGCGGAACGCTACCTCGAACTGCAGCGCCACCACGGCATCGAACTGACCGAGCCGGAACGCCGCTGCATCGCCCACATCTGCCACATCGGCTTCATGTCGCCGCTCGAAATCCGCGAGCTGCCCATGGAGGTCGACCTGACGCGCTTCGAGTGCGAAGGCCTGGACAAGGTGGCGCTGGCGGCGAAGCTGCGCGCCGCCCGCTTCGCCGACCTGGTGGCGGTGGTCGAGTCGCTGGGCTTCTAGGCGCCTCAACCATGGTGAACCGTGTCGAATGGGATCCGCGCCACAGCGTGGGCGATGCCGGCCTCGATGAGCAGCACCGGGAACTGCTGGCACGCTGCAATGCGCTGGCCGACTGCCTCGCTGCCCCGGAGACGGACCCTGAGGCGGACAGGCGCTTCGATCAGGCGTTCCAGGAGTTGATGGCGCTCGCCCGCGCGCACTTCGCCGCCGAAGAAACACTGTTGTCCGCCAGGGGCTTTGCCGGTCTCGATGCGCTGCGCTATGAAGTCGAGGAATTCGACTTCCTCGCCACGGAGATCGTCACCACCGTGAATTTCGACCGCGAGGAACTGCAGGCCTTCCTCAGCCTGTGGTGGGCCGGGCATGTCGCCGGCACGGCGGACGAACACCGCGACTGCCTGGCCGGGCCGCCCGCCTGACGCCTCCGGCACATCCCTGAACCGGCGCCGGTCAGCCCTCGAGCCGGCGCAGCGCGTCGCGCACCACGGGCTTCAGCCTGGTTTCACCGGAGCCGCCCAGGCAGGCCAGGAGTTCCCGCCGCATGCGCGGGTCCCAGGTCGCGCGCAGGTGGCTGGCGATGTCGGCGACGGCCTGCTCGCGGTCGGGCATGGCCTCGAAGAAGGCCCCGATCTGGTTGGCCATGGCGATCAGCTTGTCGGCATTCATGCGTGCGCCTTCGGGTCGCGCAGCGCCGTGTAGGCGACGCAGCGCTCGCCGCGCAGGAAGCCGTACAGCGCCAGGTTGAGCCGTTCCGCCAGCCGCACCGCGGCCGCCGTCGGCGCCGAAACGGCGGCGAGCGTGCCGATGCGCAGGGCCACCGCCTTCTGCACCATCTCGATGCTGGCGCGGCTGGTCACGATCAGTGCATCGCCGTCCGCCTCCACGCCCTCCCGCGCCAGTGCGCCGAGTGTCTTGTCCAGGGCATTGTGGCGGCCGACGTCCTCGCGCACGTGGCCGATCACGCCGTCGCGGCCGACGCG
>CAYTFA010000621.1:0-1616 GCA_964436755.1 uncultured Rhodocyclaceae bacterium
GGGTGCTGCAGCGGGCGCGGGTGCCGCCGCCGGGGCAGGGGCTGCGGGCGCCGCCTTGGGTGCCTCGGCGATCTTCACCGGTTCGGCGGGACGGGTGTCGGCCGGCTTGCCGGCCTTGCCCGGGCGGGCGCTGGAGGTCATGATGTCGCGGATCAGGGCGAGCTTGGCCTGCGCGCTGGAATTGGAGGAATCGATCTGCAGCGCGCGGTCGTAGGCCTGGCTGGCGAGCCGCGCATAGATATCGCCGAGGTTCTCGTGCGCCGTGGCGTAGGAGGGGTGGGTGCGGATCGCCATCTCGAGCGCCTGCTTTGCCTTGTCGTACTGCTTCTGCTGAGCGTAGATGACGGCGAGGTTGTTGTAGGGCTCGGGCAGCTCCGGGTAGTCCTCGGTCAGCTTGGAAAACACCGCGATGGCGTCGTTCGGCTTGTTCATCTCGGTGAGCACGATGCCCTTCAGGAAGCGTCCCTGCGCATCCTTGGGCTTGGCCGCGAGGTACTTGTCGACCTGTTCGAGCGCCTGCGCGTGCTGGCCCTGCTTGACCAGCTTGGCAATGTCCTGCAGGGCGTCGGCGCGGGCAGCGCCGGAGAAGGCGAACAGCGCGGTGGAGAGGGCGGCGAGCGCCAGGCGCGCGGCGGTGAGGCGGACTAGGGTCATGGTATATTGCTTTTCGTCGACGGTTGCCCGGAAAACGCAGGTTTGGCGAATGCCTCGGCTGTTGCCGCCACCCGCCGCGTCCGTTGCCGAACCCGATCTGGCGGGGCCGAACCACGCTGGATACAGCTTTGGATTGTAACAAGAAGCCCCGGCCCCCCACAACCTGAAGGCTAGCCCCGAAAGGCCGATAATGCCGGCCTTCGCCGCCCATATCGCCCTATACGGCGCCACGCGTCCCATGCTGACCCTCTACAACTCCCTCGCCCGCGAAAAGCAGCCCTTCGTTCCCATCCAGCCCGGCCGCGTGAACATGTACGTCTGCGGCATGACGGTTTACGACTTCTGCCACCTCGGCCACGCTCGCGTCATGGTCGTCTTCGACCTGGTCGCGCGCTGGCTGCGGGCCAGCGGCTACAGACTCACCTACGTGCGCAACATCACCGACATCGACGACAAGATCATCCGTCGCGCGCAGGAGAACGGCGAATCGATCCGCACCCTGACCGACCGCTTCATCACCGCCATGCACGAGGATGCCGACGCCCTGGGCGTGCTGCGGCCCGACCACGAGCCCCGCGCCACCGACTACGTGCCGCAGATGCTGGAGATGATCGGCGCGCTGGAGGGCAATGGCTATGCCTATGTCGCCGCCAATCGCGACGTCTGCTACTCGGTGCGCAAGTTCGACGGCTACGGTCGGCTGTCCGGCAAGTCGCTGGAGGACCTACGTGCCGGCGAGCGCGTGGATGTGATGGAAGGCAAGCAGGATCCCCTCGATTTCGTGCTGTGGAAGCATGCGCGCCCGGAGGAACCGGCCGAGGTGAAGTGGGAGTCGCGCTGGGGTGCCGGGCGTCCCGGTTGGCACATCGAATGCTCGGCGATGGGGTCGCAATTGCTGGGTCGCCATTTCGACATCCACGGCGGCGGCCAGGACCTGCAGTTCCCGCACCACGAGAACGAGA
>CAYTFA010000622.1:0-1615 GCA_964436755.1 uncultured Rhodocyclaceae bacterium
AGAACGCCGAGCCGACCAGGATCAGCGGGATGCGCGGGCTCTTGCGCGTCTGGATCAGCGTCAGCGCTTCGAGCAGCTCGTCGAGCGTGCCGAAGCCGCCGGGCAGCACCACGTAAGCCACCGCCATGCGCACGAACATGTACTTGCGGGCGAAGAAATGGCGGAAGGTCTGCGATATGTCCTGGTAGGGATTGGTCTTCTGTTCGTGCGGCAACTGGATGTTCAATCCGACCGACAGGCCCTTGCCGGCGAAGGCGCCCTTGTTGGCCGCCTCCATGATGCCGGGTCCGCCGCCGGAGACCACCGAGAAGCCGGAATCGGAAAGCAGCCGCGCGACCTGCTCGGCCATGTCGTAGTACGTCGAGCCGGGCGGCGTGCGCGCGCTGCCGAACATCGACACCGCAGGGCGGATCTCGGCCAGCCGCTCGGTCGCCTCGACGAACTCTGCCATAATCCCGAACACCCGCCAGGCCTCGCGGGCGCTGTTGGTGCCGTTCTTCATGCCGCCCGACAGCACGGGCGCCGGCCCGTCGGAATGGCTCTCCGGCAGTTTGTTCTTCACGCTCATCGCGGTTCCGCTCCCGCCCACGACGCCCCGACGTACATAGTCCATGCCGACCCTGCTGCTCGTCGATGGTTCGTCCTACCTCTACCGCGCGTTCCATGCCCTGCCGGACCTGCGCACGACGAGCGGACAGCCGACGGGGGCGATTCGTGGCGTGCTCGGCATGCTGCGCACCCTGCTCGCCGACTATACGGCAGATTTTCGCGCGGTGGTCTTCGATGCCAAGGGCAAGACCTTCCGCGACGACTGGTACCCGGAATACAAGGCGAACCGGCCGCCGATGCCCGACGACCTCGCCGCGCAGATCGCGCCGCTCAATGCCTGCATTGCCGCCGCCGGCTGGCCCATTCTGACCATCGAGGGCGTCGAGGCCGACGACGTCATCGGTACGCTGGCGCGGCAGGCCGCCGCCGCGGGCATCGATTGCGTGGTGTCCACCGGCGACAAGGATCTTGCCCAGCTCGTCGGCCCCCATGTGACGCTGGTCAACACCATGAGCAACGAGCGGCTCGATGCCGCGGCGGTCAACGCCAAGTTCGGCGTGCCGCCCGAGCGCATCGTCGATTACCTCGCGCTGGTCGGCGACACGGTGGACAACGTGCCGGGCGTGGCCGGCGTCGGGCCGAAGACGGCCGCCAAGTGGCTGGCGCAATACGGCTCGCTCGACGCCATCGTCGCGCATGCCGACGACATCAAGGGCGCGGCGGGCGAAAAGCTGCGCGCGCATCTCGATTTCCTGCCGCTGGGCCGCAAGCTGGTGACCGTCGCCTGCGACTTGCCGCTACCGGTGACGGTGCACGATCTCGCGCCGCGCGAGGCGGACGCAGACGCGCTGCGCCGACTGTTTCGCGAGTTCGAATTCCGCGGCTGGCTGCGCGAACTGGACGGCGGCAAGGCAGACCCGGCGCCGGCCGGCGCGGCAGCCGCCGTGCCACCACCACTGGAGTTTGGTGTCGATCCGCCGCCGGCCACCCGGCTCGATCGCGCACGCTACGAGGCGATCCTCGGCGAGACCGCGCTGGCGCGCTGGCTGCAGCGCCGCGAGGCGGC
>CAYTFA010000623.1:0-1612 GCA_964436755.1 uncultured Rhodocyclaceae bacterium
AAGCGCGTCGAAGGTCTCGAAATCGACGCGTATTCGCGCACGATGATGGACAAGGCCCTCGCCGAGCTTCAGGAAGAGCAAGCCGGCGTCGCCAGCCTCCTCGGCTGACGATGACCGCGGGAAAGCGGCGGGGCAGCCGCGGGTGAGCATTCCGCTCCACCCGACTGCGGTGCTCTATCAGGGCGCCCGCCCTTTCCCTGCGCTCGCCGCGTGCGAGCATTTCGCCGGCTCCGAAAAGACGCTGCGCAAGGCCCTGCAGCTGCAGGCCGAACTGGCCGCGGACGACCGGCCTGTCTTCGATGTCACGGCTGACTGCGAAGACGGCGCCGCCGCGGGACACGAGGCGGCCCATGCGGAAATGATCGCCGACCTGCTCTGCGACGAAGCCAATCGCTTCGACCGACTGGGACTGCGCATCCATGACGTCGGCCATCCCCATTGGCGCGAAGATCTCGAAATCATCGTCGGCCGGTCGGGCGCGCATGTCGCCTACGTCAGCCTGCCGAAAGCCGAAAACGCCGACGACGCCCTTACCCAGATCATGGCGCTCGATGAAGTGCGCGCACGGCACGGGATCTCCCGCGAAATACCCGTGCATGTCCTCATCGAAACGCCGGGGGCACTCCATGAGGTCTGGCGCATCGCCGCCCTGCCCCGCGTCGAATCCATCGACTTCGGCCTGATGGATTTCGTCAGCGCCCACCACGGTGCGATTCCCGGCACCGCGATGCGCTCCCCCGGACAGTTTTCCCACCCGCTGATCGCGCGCGCCAAGTGTGAAGTCGCGGCCGCTGCGCTTGGCAATAGCGTCGTACCGTCGCACAACGTCACCACGGAGCTCAACGATCCCGACGTCGTGAGGGAGGATGCACGGCGCGCCCGCAGCGAGTTCGGCTTCCTGCGCATGTGGAGCATCCACCCGCGCCAGATCCAGCCGATCGTCGAGGCCATGCGCCCCGATTTCGCCGAGGTGACCGAGGCAACCGGCATCCTGCTGGCGGCGCAAAACGCCGGGTGGGGCCCGATTGCCTGGGAAGGCAAATTGCACGATCGCGCTTCATATCGCTACTACTGGGAACTCCTGCGTCGCGCGCATGCGACCGGAGCTGCCCTGCCGTCGGAAGCGCGGCATCGATTCTTCAACCCCGCCGTCGCATCGACGGCCAACGCTGCCCATTGATTTCCAACAGAGGCTCCCACCATGCTTGAAGCTTATCGCCAACACGTCGCCGAGCGCGCCGCCCTCGGCATTCCGCCGCTACCCCTGACCAAGCAGCAGATGCAGGATCTGGTCGGCCTGCTCAAGAATCCGCCCAAGGGTGAAGAGGCGTTCCTGGTCGAGCTGCTCACCTACCGCGTTCCGGCCGGCGTCGATGATGCCGCACAGGTCAAGGCGAAATTCCTCGCCGCCGTCGCCAAGGGCGAGGAGAAATGCGCACTGGTTTCGCGCGAGAAGGCCACTGAACTCCTTGGCACCATGCTCGGCGGCTACAACGTCAAGCCGCTGATCGACCTGCTCGACGACAAGGAAGTCGGTGCGATCGCTGCCAACGGCCTCAAGGGCACGCTGCTGATGTTCGATGCCTTCCATGACGTCGCCGACAAAGCCAAA
>CAYTFA010000624.1:0-1602 GCA_964436755.1 uncultured Rhodocyclaceae bacterium
GCGCTGTTCTCCAAGGCCGTCGAACTGCATCCCAGCCACGACAAGATCATGGGCCCGGGCGCGCTGATCAAGGATCCGATCTCGGCGATTTCCGTCGGCATGGCGCTGATGTTCGGTACCGCCGGCCTGCCGCACATCCTGATGCGCTTCTTCACCGTGCCGAACGCCAAGGAAGCCCGCAAGTCGGTGGCCTGGGCGACGACCTGGATCGGCTACTTCTACATCCTCACCTTCATCATCGGCTTCGGCGCCACCTACTTCCTGATCACGGACGCGGGCAACTTCTTCGCCAAGCCGCTCGCCGAGTGCACCAGCGGCCCGCTGCAGAACTGCCTGAAGGGCGGCGGCAACATGCCCGCCGTGCTGCTGGCCAAGGCCGTCGGCGGCGATGTGTTCTACGGCTTCATCGCCGCAGTCGCCTTCGCCACCATCCTCGCGGTGGTTGCCGGCCTGACGCTCTCCGGCGCGTCTGCCGTGTCGCATGACCTGTACGCATCCGTGTGGCGCCATGGCAATGTCGATTCCGCCACGGAGCTGCGTGCCTCGCGCATCACCGTGGTGATCCTCGGCATCGTTGCGGTGACCCTGGGTATCGCCTTCGAGAAGCAGAACGTCGCCTACATGGTGATGCTCGCCTTCACGATCGCCTGTTCGGGCAACTTCCCGGTGCTCTTCATGTCGGTACTGTGGAAGAACTGCACGACGCGCGGTGCTGTAGTCGGCGGCTACGTCGGCCTGTTCCTGGCGACGGTGCTGACCATCGGCTCCGCCAGCGTGTGGGAAGCCGTCATGGGCTACCCTAAGGGATCCGCCTGGTTCCCCTACAGCTCGGCGGCCATCATCTCGATGCCGGCAGCCTTCATCACGATCTGGCTCGTGTCGATCCTCGACAACAGCGAGCAGGCGCAGAAGGAGCGTGCCGACTTCGGCCCGCAGCTGATCCGCTCGGAAACGGGCGTCGGCGCCTCGGGTGCCTCGGGTCACTGACGAGCACAACGCACCAGAAAAAGCCGGCCTGCGGGCCGGCTTTTTCGTTGACGCTTACGCGGTGGTCAGAAGCACTGCAGCAGATGCGCCTCGCAATAGGTGCGCTTGAGCCAAGCCAGCCCGATCCAGGCCCAGAACAGCACGAAGAAAGCCACGACGGGCAAATGACGGTCGATGATCTGCGGCGGCGCGATCCTGCGCACAACTTTCACGATGGGCGACGTGATCAGCACGAACAGGCGATACACGGTATTGGTGTGGCGCCGGCTTCCCGCCAGCAGGCCGAGCAGACCCTGACCGAGCAGGCTGAGCAGGGCGACTTCGACCAGCGCACGCAAGACGCCGATGAGAAACAGTTCGGGATGGCTCATGGTATGGTGGGCACTTCCTTTCTCAATCCTTTCGATACCCGCGATGGATTTCGAACACTGGCGGCATTATGCCCGCGGCTGGCTGCTGCACTTCTTCGACCGCGAAGACGCCGCCTACGAGGCTTTCGCGGAAGCCTTCCGTCGCAATCCCGGTGACGTTCGCGCGGCGCGGCACCTGGCGGCAATCGCCGCCAACCGGCACCGTTACGACGTCGCCGAAGACTGGTTCCGCAAGGCCCTGGCG
>CAYTFA010000625.1:0-1597 GCA_964436755.1 uncultured Rhodocyclaceae bacterium
CTTCGGCGACGATCCACTTGTAGGATTCGCCGTTGATCATGATCTGCCACTTGCCGGAACGCACCGGCTGGCCGCCATCCTTCAGGGCCGGCAGGCCTTCCTTGAGCGCTTCCGCGCCGTCGTGGCGGACGCCTTCGGCGTCGGTCTTCCAGATCGGCAGGCCCCACTCCTCGAACAGATGCACGGAGTCATCGACGTTGCGGCCCAGGTCGTAGGCCAGGTCGTCGCGGGTGATGCCCATCAGGTCGTTGGAGACCATGCGCGCGTAGTCGGCGGGATCCTGCTTGTCGCCGATGTAGGTGTTGATCGCGGACAGACCCTGCGCCACGGCGCCGGAGCGGTCCATCGCGGCCTTGTCCACCAGCTTGATCTTGAGATCCTTGCCGGTCTCGGCCTTGACGGCTTCGGCCCAGCGCATCATTTCGTAAGCCGTGCCGCAGCAGGCCATGCCGCCGCCGATCAGCAGAATGTCCAGTTCCTCCTGGACGACTTCCGGTGCTTCAAAAGTTCCAGCCATTTTCGTTTCCTTGAATAGTCGATTACTTGCGGATCAGTTCGGCGGGGTTGCCGGCGCGGAAGCCGCCCATGACGCCCCTGGTAAACACGCCGTCAGCGGTGATCTCCGACAGCTTGGGCATCGGCTTGCCGCCATAGGGATCGATCGAGCCTTCGGCAGTGGTACGGATCGGGAACTTGAAGCGCTTCAGCGTGCCATTGCGGAACTTGATGGTCCACATGATCGAGTCGGAGCCGCGCAGCGGCTGCACCGAGCCGCCCAGCGGGACGATGTCGGCGTAGTGGCGGGCTTCAATGGCGCCCTGCGGGCAGATCTTGACGCAGGAGTAGCACTCCCAGCACTGCTCGGGCTCCTGGTTGAAGGCCTTCATGGCGTGGCCGGTTTCGGACCCGTCCTTGTCGAGCTTCATCAGGTTGTGCGGGCAGATGTACATGCAGGCGGTCTTGTCCTGACCCTTGCAGCCATCGCACTTCTCGGTACGAACAAAGGTTGGCATTTGCGTTCTACTCCTAGGTTGCGGTGTTGATCATCGAAACACGACGGACTCCGGCGCTCAGCGCGCCGAATGCCCGGACAGCTTGACTTCGACCTTCTCGTGCTCGGCGAGGCTGCCGTAGTACCGGCGCAGCACCTCGAGCACTTCGGGTCGGGAAAACTCGGCGGGTACGTCGCCGCCTTCGGACAGCATCTTGCGCAGCTTGGTGCCCGACAGCAGCAGGCGCTTGTCTTCGGCATGCGGGCAGGTCCGGGCCGAAGCCATGCCGCCGCACTGGTAGCACCAGAAGGTCCAGTCGATCTTCAGCGCCTGGGTCTCGAGCGAGCCCTTGGGCAGTTCGTCGAAGATGTGGTGGGCATCGAAGGGGCCGTAATAGCTGCCGACGCCGGCATGGTCGCGACCGACGATCAGGTGCGAGCAGCCGTAGTTCTGGCGGAACAGCGCGTGCAGCAGGGCTTCGCGCGGCCCGGCATAGCGCATGTCGAGCGGGTAGCCGGCCTGGACCACGGTCTTCTTGACGAAGTAGTTCTCGATCAGGGTGCCGATCGCCTCGGTGCGCACGTCGGCGGGAATGTCGCCCGGCT
>CAYTFA010000626.1:0-1597 GCA_964436755.1 uncultured Rhodocyclaceae bacterium
ACGGCGACCGCTCGGAGAACGGCGACTACATCTACGGCAAGAAGCGGCTGCGCGAAATCGACCGTCGCATCCGCTTTCTCACCAAGCGGCTGGAATCGGCCGTCGTGGTCGACCCGGCGCACCAGGAGAACCGCGGGCAGGTCTTCTTTGCCGCCACGGTGACGGTATGCGACGCCGAAGGCGACGAAGCCACCTACCAGATCGTCGGCGTCGACGAGGCCAATGCCGCCGAGGGGCGCATCAGCTGGATCTCGCCACTGGCGCGAGCCCTGCTCAAATCGCGCGAGGGCGATACCGTGCGCTTCGACAGTCCGGGCGGGCTGCGTGAACTGGATATCGTCGAGATCCGCTACGAGTAGGTCCGGTCGCTTGCTGCGGCGTCAGCGCCAGGGCGGCGCGAGGCGTGGAAGGCAACCATGCCCTTCCAGAGGCTCTTGTTGCAACGAACATCGGCAAAGCCCACCAGCTTGAAGACGTCCGACAATTCCTCCGCCGTGTAGAAGTTGGCGATCGCGTGCTTGAAGTAGTCGCGGCACATTCTGGACACCGTGCTGGAACCGAACAACGCGGCCGTGAGGCTGACGGAAACATGCAGGAATGAAAGGTACAAGCGTTCGACGAGGCGCGACTTCGGCTTCAGCATGTCGCAGTGATAGAAGCTTCCTCCCGGCTTGAGGACGCGCAGGATTTCCGGAAGGAGGCGGTCCAGTTGCAGGTGGCGCGATGCGGCCTGCAGCGTAACGGCGTCGAAGGAGGCATCCGGGAAGGGCAGGACATGCACGTCGTCGATCAGGCTTTCGATCGCTACTCCGTACTTGCGCGCGCGACGCTGACCTTCCTCTTGCATTTCCCGGCTGCGGTCGATGGCGGTCACGGCGAGGTCCGGCCGCCTGCGCAGCAGGCGAATGCCGATGTCGTTGGTTCCGGCGCAGACGTCGAGAACCCTGCCGCCGGTCGGCACATCGATCATCCCGACGAACTGCCATACCCACAGCTCCCATAGGCCAACGCTTGCGATGGCGTTGCCGACGCGGTAGTACCTTGGTACGTCCTTGAATACGTCGGGGATCATCGCCTGCCATGTGTGGGAAAACAGCGCCCGCCTGTGGTGCTCGCGTTCGGTGAAGGCTTCTGCAGTAATCGCTGCGGACCGGATTGAGTTCATTTTCCGCCTGGTTCCAGTGGTTGCTCGGTTAGTGCGGCCTTGTGCGAAGGCAAGGCAAGCTCAGACGCCAACGGTTTCGAGCGAAATCGTCGGCGGGGATTCCAGGGCCTTCTTTACTGGACAGGCCTGCGCGTTTCTCAGCAGACCCGCCAGGTGATCCCGCGGAAAGGCGGCGGGAACCTTCAGCCGCAGTCGAATCTCGACCAGGACGTGCTGCGCATTGAAAACCGGCTCGAGGTCGACACTGATGCCCTCGTGGCTGAGGCTCCATTTCCTGCAGTAGCGTTGCGCGAAGTAGGCGGTGCACGCAGCAACGCCGCTAAGGAAGAGGTCGTATGGCGCGGGGGCAGTGTCTTCGCCGAACGGTGCGGGCTGATCGCAATCAACCACGAACTTGCTGTCGATCGTCGTCTTGATGCGGGCACCGTCCAG
>CAYTFA010000627.1:0-1595 GCA_964436755.1 uncultured Rhodocyclaceae bacterium
AGTACTACGTCAATTACCGCGTCGGCAACGACCTCATCGAGTTGCGCAACCTGGTAATCGACGAGTACTACGTCAATTACCGCGTCGGCAACGACCTCATCGAGTTGCGCAACCTGGTGCTCACCGCGCACCTGATCGTGAAGAGCGCGCAGCGCCGCCACGAAAGCCGCGGCCTGCACTTCAGCAGCGACTATCCGGACACCCTGCCCCGCGCACTGGACACGGTGCTCCACCCGCGCCGCTAGGCGATCCCGACGCTAGGCGCCGGGCACCGCGCGGTGGCGCAGCCAGACGCGCAGTTCGCGGAAATCGGCTTTCGAGTCGAAGGAGTCGGCTAGTAGCGTCAGGGCCCGCGTCCGGCCCTCCTGGCGATACAGCAGCACCACCAAGGCACCGAGCGCCACGCTGTGCGGGTGCACACGGGCGGGCATTGCCGCGCCGCTCCCGGCGCGGGTTTCCAGCGTGCCGTCGCCATGCAGGAGCAGCGCCGCCGGCGACGAAGTACGCAGGTTCAGCGCCAGCGATGCACCAACCGCGGCGAGCAGCAACGCAGCGACGGTACCTGGCAGCGCGGCAAGCATCACGGATGCGGCGGCCAGCACATGCGCGGCGCACAGCAGGGCGAGCAGGCGCCGCGAGCGGCGCAGCGGAACGGTGAAGACGGGGGCGGCCGGCGGCATCACCCGCGCGGACTCAGACGCGGCGGAAAACCAGCGTGCCGTTGGTGCCGCCGAAGCCGAAGTTGTTCTTCAAGGCGACATCGATCTTCATCTGCCGCGCCGTGTTGGCGCAGTAGTCGAGGTCGCACTCCGGATCCTGGGCGAAGATGTTGATGGTGGGCGGGCTCACCTGGTGATGCACCGCGAGGGCCGTGATCACGGACTCGAGGCCGCCGGCGCCGCCGAGCAGGTGGCCGGTCATGGACTTTGTGGAGTTCACCACGAGCTTCTTCGCCGCGTCGACGCCGAAGGCCAGCTTGATGGCCTCGGTCTCGTTCTTGTCGCCGAGCGGCGTCGAGGTGCCATGCGCATTGAGGTACTGGACCTGGTCCGGATTCACGCCGGCGTCGCGCATCGCATTCAGCATCGAGCGGCGCGGCCCGTCGGTATCGGGCGCCGTCATGTGGAAGGCGTCACCGCTCATGCCGAAGCCGGCGATCTCGGCGTAGATGCGCGCGCCACGTGCCCGCGCGTGCTCGTACTCCTCGAGCACCATGACGCCCGCACCCTCGCCGAGGACGAAGCCATCTCGGTCCTTGTCCCAGGGGCGCGACGCCGTGGCCGGGTCGTCATTGCGCGTGGACAGCGCCTGCGCCGAGGCGAAGCCGCCCACGGCAAGCGGTGTCACCGTAGCCTCGGCACCGCCGCTCACCATCACGTCGGCGTCACCGTACTGGATCATCCGCGCCGAAAGGCCGATCGAATGCAATCCCGTGGTGCAGGCGGTGACGGCAGCGATGTTGGGCCCCTTGAGCCCGAACATGATCGACAGGTTGCCCGAGATCATGTTGATGATGGTGCCGGGGATGAAAAAGGGCGATATCTTGCGCGGACCGCCGGCGAGGTAGTCGTTGTGCGTGTCCTCGATCATCGGCA
>CAYTFA010000628.1:0-1593 GCA_964436755.1 uncultured Rhodocyclaceae bacterium
CTCGAGCACGTTGAGCGCGATCGACTTGCCGGAGCCGGAAAGGCCGCTGATGAGGACAAGCTGCATGGCCCCAAGCATAGCCGATTGCCGCCGGATGTGGCTTCGTCAGAATCAGGGCGCCATGGTCGGCACGATCCATCCGTCCTTCACTTCGATGGTACGCGAGCGCAGCAACTCGCCCAGAAGCCACGAGGCGAAGTCATCGTCAGTCATGCCCAGCATCTGCTCGTTGACGCTATGGAAGAAGGGCACGCTCTTCAAGTAGCCCGGCAGTTCGTCTTCGCGCAGGCGCTGCAGATCGAGCAGGTTGAAGGTGAAGCAGGCGCGCACGGCATTGCGTCCGACGCGCTTCGAATCGGCCTCGAAGGATTGCAGGCGCCGCTCGGCGCGCACCAGCGCCTCTTCCACGTCGTCGAAGGCCGCCCCGTGCCCGGGAATGACGACGTCCACGGCAAGCCGGCCAATCATCTCCAGGGTCGTCCGCGTGGCCGGCATGGCGTCCTTGCGGCCGAGAATCTCGCCGAAGATGATGCCGAAGCCATCCTGCCACAGCGCGTCGCCGGAGATCAGCAGGCGCCTCTCGGCACAGTGATAGACGAGGGCCTCCATGTCGTGACCCGGCGCAGCGAGTGCGCGCCAGACAAGGCCGCCCATCTCGAACTCGGCGCCGGCCTCGATCACCTCGTCGTGCGCGAAGCGCTCGCCCTGCTGTTTCGCCGGGTCGAGCAGCAGGGCCTGCGTGTCCCACTCGGCAACCATGCGCTCGATGCCCGCCGGAATCGCGATGCGGCAGCCGAACGCCGCCTGCAGCGCCGCATTGCCGCCGATGTGGTCGGAATGGGAGTGGGTGTTGACCAGCCGCGCGAGCCGCGTGCCGGGACGGGCCTGCAGCGCCGCCGACACCAGCGCAACGGTCTGCGGCGCGTGACCGACGTAGCCGGCGTCGACCAGCGTGGCCCGCTCGCCCTCGAACAACAGCACGTTGTTCGACGACAGCCAGCCGCGCTCGATGACCTGGATGGATGCGGGAAGGTTCGCCACGTCAGTCGGCGCAATTGCCGGCCAGGCCGGCGTCGGGGTCGAGGCGCGCCCGCCGTTGCGCCACCGCGGCGAGGATCAGGCGCTTCTCGGCATCACCGGCATTGCCCCAGCACGCGATCTCGGCGATCGTACGCCAGCAGCCGGCGCAGAATTCCCCGTCCATCCGGCAGACGTCGATGCAGGGCGAGGCTACCGCCTCAGGCGTCGGCAGCGGCCTGGGCGGCACGGCGCGCGAGGACGGCGCGGGCAACGCGCGATGCGGGCTCGCGCTTGAGCTTCTTCGAGATCCAGGCGCCGGTGTCGATCAGCGCGTCGAGGTCGACGCCGCAATCGATGCCGAGCCCGCCCAGCAGCCAGGCCACGTCCTCCGTGGCGACGTTGCCCGAGGCGCCCGCCGCGTAGGGGCAGCCGCCCAGCCCCGCAACGGAGCTGTCGAAGATGCCGATGCCGGTCTGCAGCGCGGCGTAGATGTTGGCCGCCGCCATGCCGTAGGTGTCATGGAAATGGCCGGCGATCTTTTTCAGCGGCACGCGCCGGGCAACGGCCTCGATC
>CAYTFA010000629.1:0-1591 GCA_964436755.1 uncultured Rhodocyclaceae bacterium
ACGGAAGGATTTGCTCGAACTGCGGTTGGCCTTGTCGTACGAAGCCTTGAAGATGTAAGGAATGTTCAGCTCGGCACAGGATTCCTTCATGCGCCCGGCGACGTCGAGACACAGCTGCTTCGACTCGGCGACGCAAGGACCCGCGATGAGGAACAGCGGCCGGTCGACGCCGGCCTCGAAGCCACAGAGCCTCATGCGCCGGCTTTCTTCGCCAACGCCGCCTCGACAAAGGCACTGAACAGCGGGTGGCCGGTGCGCGGGTTGCTGGTGAATTCCGGATGGAACTGGCAGCCGACGAACCACGGGTGCATGTCCTGCGGCAACTCGACCATCTCGCAAAGATCCGTGCCCGGTGCCCGACCGGCGACGACTAGTCCCTTGCTCTCCAACTGCGACAGCAGCGTGTTGTTCACCTCGTAGCGGTGCCGGTGGCGTTCCACCACTTCTGACTTTCCGTAGACCTGCCGCGCCAGGCTGCCTTCCTTGAGGTGGCAGACCTGTCCACCCAGCCGCATGGTGCCGCCGAGGTCCGATTGCTCGTCGCGCTTCTCGACGCGCCCTTCGCGGTCCAGCCATTCGGTGATCAGGCCGATCACGGGGTATGGCGTTGCCTGCTCGAACTCGGTCGAATGGGCGCCGGCCATGCCGGCCACATCGCGCGCGAACTCCACCACGGCCAGTTGCATGCCAAGGCAGATGCCGAGATACGGTACTTTGTGTTCTCGGGCATAACGGATCGCCGCGATCTTGCCTTCGGTGCCGCGCTTGCCGAAGCCGCCGGGAACGAGGATGGCGTCCATCGTTGCCAAGGTTGCCGTGCCGTTGCGCTCGATTTCCTCGGAGTCGAGATAGTGGATCGTCACCTTGCTGCGCGTGTGCATGCCGGCGTGGACCATCGCCTCGGTCAGTGACTTGTACGACTCGGTGAGATCGACGTATTTGCCGACGAAGGCAACATTGACTTCCTGCTCGGGATGTTCCAGGGCATCGACCAGATTCTTCCATACAGACAGGTTGGCGGCCTTGGCCAGGATGTTGAGCTTGTGGCAGACGATCTCGTCGAGCATCTGGTCGTGCAGCATGGCCGGTATCTTGTAGATGCTGTCGGCATCGAGACAGGCGATCACAGCCTCCGGCTGCACGTTGGTGAACAGCGCGATCTTGCGCCGCTCCTCGTCGGGAATCGGCCGATCGGCGCGGCAGAGCAGAATGTCGGGCTGGATGCCGATCTCGCGCAATTCCTTGACCGAGTGCTGGGTGGGCTTGGTCTTCAGTTCGCCGGCGGTGGGAATCCACGGCAGCAGCGTGAGGTGCATGTAGCAGGTGTTGTTGCGCCCCTCCTCGATGCCCATCTGGCGGATGGCTTCGAGGAACGGCAGCGACTCGATGTCGCCCACCGTACCGCCGACCTCGATGATCGCCACATCGGCGCCCTCGGCGCCGCGCTTGACGTAAATCTTGATCTCGTCGGTGATGTGCGGAATCACCTGCACCGTCTTGCCGAGGTATTCGCCGCGCCGCTCCTTCTTGATGACGGACTCGTAGATCTGGCCGGTGGTGAAGTTGTTGCGCTTGCCCATCTTGGCGCTGG
>CAYTFA010000630.1:0-1591 GCA_964436755.1 uncultured Rhodocyclaceae bacterium
GCGGCGGCGGGCGGCACCATGGTTTCGGCGATGGCCGCGGCAGCGCGGCGCAGGGCGGGCAGGAAATCGAAGGCGCGGCGCAGCGTCACGCGCGGGTCGGGACCATGCACGGCCACCGTGGCGCAGACGCGCCCGGCCGCGTCGGTGACGGGCACGGAGAGGGCCACCGAGCCTTCGAGGAATTCGCCGACGTCGGTGCCGACGCCCTCGCTGCGGATGCGGCGCAGTTCCTTCTGCAGGGCTTCGGGATCGACGATGGTCTTCTCGGTGTAGCGGCGGTAGGGGCCGGGGCCGAGCAGGGTGGCCGCCTGGCGCTCGCCGAGCTGGCTGAGGAACAGCTTGCCGCTGGCGGTGCAGTGCAGGGGCACGCGCGAGCCGGCGGCGAGGTGCACGCGCACCGGCGAGGTGGTTTCGACGCGGTCGAGGTAGAGCACCTCGTTGCCGTCGAGCATGGTGAGGTTGCAGGTCTCGCCGATCTCGCCCACCAGCTGCTGCAGCACGGCGTGCCGGCGTGCGCGCTGCGGCGAGCGCATCATGATCTCGACGGCGAGGCGCGACAGGCGCGGCCCGATGCAGTAGCGCTTGGAGGCCGGTTCGCGCTGTACCAGGCCGCCGCGCTGCAGGGTGCCGAGGATGCGGTACACGCTGGGCTTGGGCAGGCCGGAGAGCTGCGTCAGCTCGTCGAGCGACTGCGGCCCTTCGCCGTGCGCCACGAGCTCGAGCAGCGCGAACGCGCGGAGGGTCGAGGAATCTTCCTGCACTGAAGGCTTGCTCATGCGCGCGGCTCCGCCCTGACGTGGGTGTCCCGGGTGTCTCTTGCGGGTGATTGCTTCGGCTACAGGATTTCGTTAAACGAAATCTGTCGTTTCATTATTGCAATACTTTAAAAGTCATGCAATGATTTTCCCGAACCGCCATTCCATGAACGGCGTTCGGGACTGCGCCCGCCAGATGGCGCGGCCCGGGCGTCGCGGACGAGGAGTCCCCAGTGAGCGCCGCCGGCTTCAGCTACCAGGACCTGCTGCAGATCGTCGATCTGATCAAGACTTCGGAACAGTTCGACCAGTTCCACCTCAAGGTCGGCGACATCGAACTCGACATCCGCCGCGGCGGCGCCACTCCCGCGGCCGCGCCCGCAGCCGCGCCTGCAACGGCGCACAGGCTTCCCACCTCGGCGGCGACCGCGCCGGCAGCTCCTCCTCCCGCTGCCGCTCCGGAACCGCATCGCAGCGCACCACTGGCCTTCCCCGCCGGCTCGGTGTTGGTCAAGTCGCCGATGGTGGGAACCTTCTACCGTGCGCCGGAGCCCGGCGCGCATCCCTTCGTCGAGGTCGGCGCCCGCATCACGGCGGAGAGCATCGTCGGCATCGTCGAGGTGATGAAGCTGATGAATTCCATTCCCGCCGGCCAGGCCGGCGTAGTCACCCATATCCTGGTGAACGACGGCGAGCCGGTCGAGTACGGCCAGGTGCTGGTCGTCGTCGAGCCCGGAGGCGCTGCGTGAGCAAACGCCCGCACCTGCGCCGCGTGCTCGTCGCCAACCGCGGCGAGATCGCGCTGCGCGTGCTGCGCGCCTGCCGCGAGCTGGGGC
>CAYTFA010000631.1:0-1583 GCA_964436755.1 uncultured Rhodocyclaceae bacterium
AGCGGCGGCGTCACGACGCCGACCACGGGCGTGATGACGAAGCCGGTGCCGGTGCGGTACTCGGGCAGGCGGCCGAGGATCTCGACCTGCGTTTCGACCAGGCCGACCTCCTCGCGCGCCTCGCGCAACGCGGTGGCTTCGGGGGATTCGTCGCCGGGCTCGCAGCGCCCGCCGGGAAAGCTGACCTGCCCGGCGTGGTCCTTGAGGTGCGCCGTGCGCTGCGTGAGCAGCACCGTCAGCCCCGTCTCGCGGGCGACCACGGGGACCAGTACCGCGGCCGGCGTCAGGGCCTCGCCGGGACGCAGCGAGGTTTCGGTGACCGGGGGATGCACCGTGCCTTCACGGAAGCGGCGACGCAAAAGGGCAAGCAAGCCTTGGCTAGAATCCGGGCTTGCATTGGCTAGGGAATCCGGCATGAAACCGATCGCAATCTTCCGTCATAGCCCAGGCGAGGGACCGGGCTATTTTGCCACATTCCTCGAGGCCCACTCCCGGCCCTGGCGCCTGTTCAAGGTCGATCAGGGCGAGTTCCCACCCGCCTCGCCCGAGGGATTTTCCGGCCTGTGCTTCATGGGCGGGCCGATGAGCGTCAACGACGACCTGCCCTGGATCGCGCCGACCCTGGCGCTGATCCGCGCCGCCGACGCGGCGGGCATCCCGGTGCTCGGCCACTGCCTCGGCGGCCAACTGATGGCGAGGGCCTTCGGCGCCAGCGTCGGTCGCAACCCGGTGAAGGAACTCGGCTGGGGCGCGGTGGAGCCGATCGGTCCGGCGGCGGCGGATTGGGTCGGCGCGACGCCGGAATTCGAGGCCTTCCACTGGCACGGCGAGACGTTCACGATCCCGCCCGACGCAACCCGCATCCTCGGCAGCCGCTACTGCGCCAACCAGGCCTTCGTGCGCGGGCCGCACCTCGGCCTGCAATGCCACGTCGAGATGACGGCGACCATGATCGAAAGCTGGTGCACGCAGTGGGATGCGGAGGGCGTGCCGGCCTCGGCCTCCGTGCAGACGCCGGCACAGATGCAGGAAGGCGTGGAGGCGCGGCTGGCCGCGATGCGGACAATCGCCGACAGGCTCTACGCGCGCTGGCTGGCCGGGCTCGCGGATTGAGCCGGCGCCAAGCCGGCGCCGTCAGTCGCGGAAGTTGCCGTACTGCAGCGGGTAGTCGGTCACCGACTGCTTGACGAGCGCGATCGCCTCCTGCAACAGGTCGCGCTTGGCGCCGGTGACGCGCACGGCATCGCCCTGGATGGTGGCCTGCACCTTGATCTTGCTGTCCTTCACCAGCTTGACGATCTTCTTGGCCAGTTCCTGCTCGATGCCGACCTTGATCTTGAGTTCCTGCTTGGCCTTGTTGCCGGAGACGACCTCGACCTTGCCCATGTCGAGGCGCTTGGTGCTCTCGCGCTGCTTCTTCTCGAGTTCGGGGAAGAGGATGTCCTTGACCTGGCCGAGCTGGAACTCGGAATCGCCCCAGATCGTGATCAGCTTGTCCTTCTCGCTGATCTCGGCGCGCGCGGAGGTGCCCTTGAAGTCGTAGCGGTTGCCGATGTGGCGGCCGGCGACGTCGACGGCATTCT
>CAYTFA010000632.1:0-1583 GCA_964436755.1 uncultured Rhodocyclaceae bacterium
ACACTCCAGGCAGCCCAGGCAGCCGGATTTCATGTCGAGGTCGTGGATGTTGACCACGCGCACCTCGCCCGCAAACGCGCCGCGGCAGCGGGCGACCATGTTCGCCAGGTTGCTGTCGGTCGAGCGTTCATCGTGGAGGATGACCACCTTCTTCCCGGCGGTGGGAACGGGGTTGGGCGGAAGCTCGGGCTGGTACGAAAACGCGCGATCGATCAGGGGCGGGTATTGGCGCTGGGTTGGCGCCTGCTTCTCGACGGCATCCAGAAACTGCCGGCCGAACTGGGCGAGCTGCTTCCGGCCCTCCTCTTTCATCAGGTCAGGCATGTTGGGCGAGAACGAGTCGACAAAGCGCATACTCAGATCATCGCAGATGGCGTGGATGTAGTTGTGGGCGGTATGATCGAAGAAGTGGATGGAGGTCGAGAGGGCGGCGGCGTACTTTCCGGCGAAAGCCGCGTGCGCGCCACGCTCGAAGATGAGCTCGATAAAGCGTTTGTAGTGCGCGTGGACCATGAGGATATACAGGGAAAAGCCCCACAGCACGGCATCCGACTCGCGGATCTGGTCGATGACCTTGTCGAAGGCGGCGCGGTCATTTTCGAGCCGCTTGATCCGCTGCGCAATATGGAGCACGTTGAACTCGTGCTGGGGGTAGATCTTGGCCAGGTAGGCTACGTACTGCATCGTAATGCTCAGATCGCCCTTGGGGCTCCCGTTGAGGACCGTGATTTTCATGAGGGTTCCTCCTGTTCATCCGTTCGTTCACGCTGCCACTCGACGCTGAGCAGGATGAGGTTGAGGTCGCGGATCTTGCGCAGCACGCCGTGCAAAGCCGCCTGGTCGGCCAGCCGGCCGGCGAGGGTGGTCGTGCCGTCGGCCGCGACGGTCATGGTCAGCCCGGCGAACCAGGCCGCCCAGTGCGCGTCCACGGCGCCCGCAACCCGCAGCACATAGATTGCCGGTGTATCGTCCATCTGCTTCCCAGGATGCGCGCCGCCTGCCGGCCGAAATAGAACCAACCCCACGGAACACCCTGAGCATAGCAGCGCGCGGCGCGCTCGGCGCCTAACCAAAGTTAGGGGTCGGGTTAGGGCTTTGCCGGGGCAGGTTAGGGGAGCAGGCCCAGAGCGCGCGCCCGGGCCAGGGCCGCGGTGCGCCCGCGGACGTCGAGCTTGGCGTAGAGGTGGTTGAGGTGCCACTTGACCGTGCCGACGGTGAGCACCAGCCGCTCGGCGATCGCCTGGTTGGAGAGTCCGACGTCGATCAGGCGCAGCAGCTCCAGCTCGCGGGAGGTAAGCGGCTCGGGTAAGGACTGAGGGCTGAAGGCTGAAGGCAGAGGGCTGGGGGCTGGGGGCTGGAGGTCCGATCCGACCGCTATCGCTTCGCTGGTAGGGAACGCGCTGAGCAGCCGGGTGATATACGGATTCATCCTTCCGCCTTCATCCTGCATCCTTCGCAGGAGCGCAGCGACCGCCGGCCCTTCGTCGAGGAAGCTGCGCACATAGCCGCGGGCGGCACCTTGCTCTAGGGCCCGGGCGAAGGCGGCGTCGGCCTGCTCGTGGTTGCCGGCGGCCTGGAGTGCC
>CAYTFA010000633.1:0-1581 GCA_964436755.1 uncultured Rhodocyclaceae bacterium
CGCTTTTGGCCTAGCAGAACTAATACCGCCAACCTACGAAGTAACCAATTCATTTGCGCAGGCAATTGGGCTGTACATGGAAAACAGAAAGCGGTTGGGCATCGCTCGACGAGAGGAAATTGCTGGCAGGATAGCCAAGCCGTTGATTCGTAAGTTAGAGCTTCTGCCCAATACAGGATATGACCTGCTGCTTTGCGCACTGTACGTCAAGATTTTTCTTTCGGAATCCCAGCAGCAGGAGGGCCTGTCAGCCATGCGTGCTGCGACTGCACCGGCTTCAAGGATGCTTTCCCAGGTCATGAGTTATCCCGGTTCGTCAGGCCAAAACAATGCTTCCGAGCCTTTCAACTTTTGATGGGGCGGCCGGTTCGGCTGAAGGTTAAGAACTAATAGCATGGTTACAACAGCAGACAACCTGATGGTACGACGCCAACAATGGCATCGCCTGGAACAACTTCTGGAACTGACTACTGGCCGGAGAATTCGCAAAGTCAAGGGAGAGATTTTGCTGGAAATGTCGGACTTGTATCGATCGGCTTGTGCCGACTTGGCGATGGCCGAACAGTATCGACTTTCCCCAGAAACTGTGACCTATTTACATGCCTTGGTCGGCCGAGCCCACAATCACATCTATCGGTCGGGAAAATTTCAAATACGTCACTGGCACAAGGTCGTATTTCGTGATGCCCCCAAGCAGATCTTTTCTGATCGTTGTGTTCATGTTTGCTCTGCTATTTTTTTCGGCCTCTTCATATTGTCCGCCTATGTCACGTGGGATCAAAGGAGATTTCCAGGCGTTGGAGAAACTTTGTTGGGCGGCGACAACATTGAGAATTTGGAGGAGATGTACGAACAGGTTGATTTCACTAGACCCAATGACCAGAAATCGGGTCGCTTGTTTATGGTTGCCTACTACATTCAACATAACACGGGGATTGGACTAACCTGCTTCGCGAAGGGGCCGTTGGTTCTGGCTGGGATTTGGGAAACTGCTTATCAAGCCACAGTTCTGGGAGCCTCGTTCGGATATATGGCTCGCCCAGACGCTCGCGGAGGCGACAGCTTTCTTCACTTTGTGACAGCTCACGGTCCGTTTGAATTAACGGCGATCGTTTTGGCGGCAGCATCCGGTCTTCGCATTGGCATGGGCTGGATCTACACGCACGGCTTGGGTCGAATTGCATCCTTGCGAGTGCAGGCCATTAGCGCCATACCCATCATGTCCGCTTCAGGTGTGTTGTTCATATTGGCTGCGCTCACGGAAGGACTATTTTCCCCAAGCAGCATTCCATACTTTTTCAAAGCTGTTTACGGGATGCTGTCCAGTACGATGCTGATGTACTATTTTGTCATCCTGGGCTATCCATCATCGGAGGATCTGGCCGATGGAACTTGATCGCACTGAAATAGTTATTCGACAACGCAGCAGCCTGGAGCTAATGGATTTGAGTTTGCTGGTCGTTAAGAGGCATTATGGAAAGCTACTGCAAACTGGCGCAATGCTCGGAATACCATTGCTGTTTATCGACGTTTTGTTGATCCATTGGATGATAGGCGAAGAGGCAATTCTGTCATCACAGG
>CAYTFA010000634.1:0-1578 GCA_964436755.1 uncultured Rhodocyclaceae bacterium
CCGCCTCGCTCTTCAACTCGGTGAGCAGTCCGCGATTCACCGCCAGCTTGCCGCCGGGCAGTGCCCACGCGTTCGGCACCGAGTCGTTGAGGATGACGAACTCGAACGGCAGTTGCGGCCGGTCGCTCACGCGGACCAGCTTGCGTCCCACTTCAGCCACATAGGCCGACAACTCGGGATCGAGCAGGTAGCGCCCGCCCGAGGACTGCTGCGCCGGCTGGTACTCGCGTTGCCCGATGCCGCCCTCGTCGGCCTCGGAAACGAAACTCAATTCCTGGCGCTTGGTCACCGGATTGGTGGCGCACGCTGCCAGGATCACTGTGGCGACGAGGGCAAGCAAGGCCGGACGGCCAAATCGTGAAGGGGTCATCGGGCGCAACCGAACGCGTATCTGGATACCGCAATGATGCCGCGACCGCCGCCGAATGCAAGCCGTCCGCGGCGCCGGCCGGGCGCCGCCGCACTCTCCTGTATGATCAAGGAATGTGGATTTCCGACCGCTTCCGCTCCTGGTCGCAGCGCTTCGAAAGCCTGCCGCCCTGGCTGCGCGTCGGTCTCACGACAGCGACGCTGCTCGCGGTGCTGTGGCTGGACTATGTCACTCCGCCCTACATCTCGCTTTCCGGCTTCTACCTGCTGCCCCTCTTCCTCGCCGCCTGGTACTGCGGACCGGCCGTGACCGTCGGTGCCACGGTGGTCGCCGTCGCCGGCAGCGGATACATCTTCCTCGGCAGCGTCGGTGCGGATACGCCGCCCTGGCAGCAGACCCTTGCCTTCATTTCGGTGGGCGCCGTCGCCATCGGCTTCGTGCTGCTGATGCTGACCCTGCGCCGTATCCTCACCCGCCTGCGCAACGAGAGCCGGCGCGATGCCCTCACCGGCCTCCCCAACCGCCGCGGCTTCTTCGAGGCGATGGAAGCCGAGATGGCGCGCGCCGCCCGCAACGGGCACCTCTACTGCCTCGGCCTCGTCGACCTCGACAACTTCAAGCACGTGAACGACACCCATGGCCACCAGCGCGGCGACGAACTGCTCGCCGCCATCGCCCGCTGCATGGAAGCCAGCCTGCGCGAGATCGATCTCGTCGGCCGCATCGGCGGTGACGAGTTCGCCGTCCTGCTGCCGGAGACCAACCTCGAGCAGGCCCGCACGGTGCTGCGGCGCCTGCACGATGCCCTGCGCACGGTGATCGGCCGCTTCGACGAGCGTGCCGGCGCCAGTATCGGCGCCGGCATCGCCAATCCCATCCTGCACCATTCGCTTACCGAGACCATGGCCCGCGTCGATGACCTGATGTACACGGTCAAGCGCGACACCAAGAACGACGTGGTCGTCCTCAGCCTCTAGCCTCAGCCCCGCGGATCCGGCACGAAGCCGGCCCCGGCCGGGAACGGCAGCGGCTCGGAAGCCCGCGGCGAAGGAATGATGCCGCGCGCCACCAGGCTGGGCCGCGAATCGTAGTAGATGGTCACCACTTCGTCCGGCACGTCGGCATTGCGCGCGAACTCCGTGTAGCGCGTGGGTGAATGTTCGCGCTCGCCATGTCCGGTCCCGAGCTTCTTCGCCCGCATGTCGGCG
>CAYTFA010000635.1:0-1568 GCA_964436755.1 uncultured Rhodocyclaceae bacterium
ATCGTGCGCGCCGAGCTGGGCTGGGGCTGAAGCCGGGCGGCCGGGACGGCACGCCGCGCCGACGAAAATGAAGACGCGCTACGCCGAGGTGCCGCCGTTTCTTACGAAGGACGGTTCGCAGATCCGCGAGCTGATGCATCCGTCCGCCTCCGCCGCGCGCGCGCAGAGCCTCGCCGAAGCGACGGTCGCACCCGGGGCGCGCACCCTGCTGCACCGGCACCGGATCACCGAGGAGCTGTACCACGTCACCGCCGGCGCCGGCACCATGACGCTGGGTAGCGAGGTCTTCACGGTCGGCGTCGGCGACACCGTGCTGATTCCGCCGGGGACGCCGCACTGCATCGAAGCCGCCGCGGGCGCGCCGCTGCGCATCCTCTGCTGCTGCAGCCCGCCGTATTCGCACGACGATACCGAGCTGCTCGAGGACTGAGCTAGAGCTCCACCGGCGGCCGCATCGACTCCTGCTCGACGTAGCGCCAGCTGCCGACGAACCCGGCAGCGCCAAAGGCGGCGAGGCCGCCGGTGGCCACCGCCAGCAGCGGCCAGCCCCAGCCGAAGTCGTAGGCGCCGAACATGGCGGCCTTGAGCGCCTTGACCACCCAGGTGAGCGGCATCCACGGACTGATCTCGGCAAACACGCCGCCGCTCAGTTCCACCGGCAGCATGCCGCCCGAGGACGACAGCTGGACGGCGAGGAAGAGGATGGCGAGGGCCTTGCCGGCATCGCCGAAGGCGCGCGTCAGGGCGAACACGATGGCGAGGAAGGCCAGCGCCGAGACCGCCACGGCAAGCGTCACCGCGCCCAGGCTGGCGACTTCGAGCTTGAGCAGCAGGATCAGCGCAAGCACCACGGTGATGGCCTGCAGGAGCACCATCCCCGCCGGCATGGCCAGCTTGCCCGCCAGTTGCGCAAAGCGCGGCAGCATGGCGGCCTGGCGCGGCAGCACGCGCACATGGACAAGGAAGGCGGCGATGCCGGCGCCCAGCCACAGCGCGGCGGGAATGATGTTGGGCGCGGCCGCACTGCCGTTGTTGGGCACCGGCGCCAGCACCGTCACCTGCGTATCCACCGAGCGCGACAGGCCCGCGGCGCTGCCCTCGACGCCGGGCACGGCGCGCGGCAGCGATTGCGCGAGCAGGGTGAGGCCGGAGCTGAGCGCTGCCGAGCCTTCCTGCAGGCGTACGGCGCCGTCGGCCAGCGCGGTCGAACCGCCGCGCACCTTCTCCGCACCCTCGCCCAGCGCCTCGATCTGCGCGTCGGCAGGCAGCGCGGTCGCCATGCGCCGCACCGCGCTGCCCTGCGCCTTGACGCCATCGACCAGCTTGGCGGTGCCCTCGTGCAGGCGGGTACTGCCGTCGGTCAGCCGCCGCTGTGCGTCGGCGGCCGTGCGCAGGCCGTCGTCGAGGCGGATCATGCCGTCGGCCATTTCGTTGGCGCCGTCGACCACGGCCTGGGAGACGAAGAGTCCCGACTGCGCCTCGTCGCGGAAGCCGGTGAGGCCGGTGCGCAGGCGTGCGCTGCCCGATTTCAGCTCGCCCAGGCCCTTGCCCAGCTCGACGTGGCCGCG
>CAYTFA010000636.1:0-1568 GCA_964436755.1 uncultured Rhodocyclaceae bacterium
GCCCGAGGTGTGCACCACCTGCATGCGCGGCAGCAGGCCCATCTGTACCGACTGGCGCGCCACCGAGAAGGCGCCGGAGATCACCGCCTGCGAGGCGATCACGGTGGCCAGCGTGGCGAGCACGACGAGCGGGATCAGCGCCCAGTCGGGGCCGAGGTGGAAGAACGGGCTCTCGATCGCCTTCGGATCGTTGAGCAGCAGCGCCCCCTGACCGAAATAGTTGAGGATCAGCGCCGGCATGACGAAACCGAACCACGCCAGGCGGATCGGGAAGCGGCCGAAGTGGCCCATGTCGGTGTACAGCGCCTCGCCACCGGTGACGGCGAGCACCACCGAGCCAAGGGCGAGGAAGGCCAGGCTCGGATGCGCCCCGACGAACCCGGCCGCGTAACGCGGATCGAGTGCGACCAGCACCTGCGGATGGTGGGCGATCTCGATCACGCCCAGCACCGCCAGCACGCCGAACCAGAGCACCATGACCGGGCCGAAGAGCAGGCCGACGGCACCGGTGCCGCGGCGCTGGATGACGAACAGGCCGGTGAGGATGACCAGGGTGATCGGCACCACGTAGGTCTTCAGCGACGGCGCCACGATCTCCAGGCCCTCGACCGCGGAGAGCACCGAGATCGCCGGCGTGATCATCGAGTCGCCGTAGAACAGCGCCGCGGCGAAGATGCCGAGCAGGGTCACGGCCCAGGCCACGCGCGGATTCTTCGCCCGTTCGGTCACCAGCGCCAGCAGGGCCAGCGAGCCGCCCTCGCCGCGATTGTCGGCGCGCATGATGATCGCGACGTACTTCAGCGTGACCAGCACCATCAGGGCCCAGAACACCAGCGAGAGCACGCCGAGGATGTTGTCGGGAGTAACGGGGATGGGGTGGTGCCCGTTGAAGATTTCCTTCAGCGCGTACAACGGGCTGGTGCCGATGTCGCCGAAGACGACGCCGATGGCACTGACCACCAGCGCGGGTACTGCCTTGCGCGAACTCACTTAGCCTCCCTGCCGGCGCCGGGCACCAGCCACGAACCCGCGGCGTGCTGGCCGCAGTCCGGGCCCCGCCGTGGCGGCGCGAACTGTATCACCATCATGGCTGTCAGGGTTGTGCAAGCTGGCGCCGCGCCGGGCGCCGCCTCAGCCGCGACGCTGGCGCCGCGCCTCGAACAGGCAGATGCCGGCGGAGACCGAGACATTCAGGCTCTCGACGCTGCCGTGCATCGGGATGCGCGCCAGCACGTCGCAGGTGTCGCGCGTCAACCGGCGCAGGCCCTCGCCCTCGGCGCCGAGCACCCAGGCGCACGGCCCCTTCTGGTCGACGGCGTAGATCTCGCGTTCCGCCTCGCCCGCGGCACCGGCCACCCACACGCCATGCTCCTGCATCTCGCGCAGCGCGCGAGCGAGGTTGGTGACCACCACGTAGGGCACGGTATCGGCGGCGCCGCTGGCCACCTTGATCGCCGTCGCGTTGAGGCCGCAGGCGCGATCCTTGGGCGCCACCACCGCGTGCGCCCCTGCCGCATCGGCGACGCGCAGGCAGGCGCCGAGGTTGTGCGGATCGGTGACGCCATCGA
>CAYTFA010000637.1:0-1566 GCA_964436755.1 uncultured Rhodocyclaceae bacterium
TCGGACGAGGAACTGCTGGCCCTGGCGCGCGGGCTCAACGCGGCGGCGCCGCTGGACCTGCGCGCCAACCCGCTCAAGGCGACGCGCGACGCGGTGCAGGCGCAACTGGCGGCGAGCGGCATCGCCGCCGAGCCGACGCCGTTTTCGCCGCTGGGCCTGCGCGTGAAAGGCAAGCCGGCGCTGCAGAAGCATGCGGCCTACCTCGACGGCAGCTTCGAGGTGCAGGACGAGGGCTCGCAGCTGCTCGGCTTCCTCGTCGCGCCGCGGCGCGGCGAGATGGTGGTGGATTTCTGCGCCGGCGCCGGCGGCAAGACGCTGCTGCTCGGCGCGCTGATGCGCTCGAGCGGGCGCCTGTATGCGTTCGACGTGTCCGACCGGCGCCTCGCCCGGCTCAAGCCGCGCGCCGCGCGCGCCGGGCTGTCCAATGTGCATCCGGTGTGCATCGCCGGCGAGAACGATGCGCGCGTCAAGCGCCTAGCGGGCAAGGTCGATCGCGTGCTGGTCGACGCGCCCTGTTCCGGACTGGGCACGCTGCGCCGCAATCCCGACCTCAAGTGGCGCCAGAGCCCGCAGAGCGTCGATGAACTGACGGCCAAGCAGGCCGCCATCCTGGCCGCCGCCGCGCGCCTGCCGCGGCCGGGGGGCCGCCTCGTGTATGCGACCTGCAGCCTGCTGGCCGAGGAGAACGAGGCCGTGGTCGATGCCTTCCTTGCTGCCCACCCCGATTTCCGCCGCATTTCGGCGCGCGAGGTGCTGGCGGCGCAGGGCATCGTCATCGACTGCGGCGAGGACATGCGCCTGCTGCCGACCACGCACGGTACCGACGGCTTCTACGCGGCCGTGCTGGAGCGGGTGAAATGAAGCAGGCCGCTGCCGCGCTGGCCATGCTGGCGCTGCTGGCCGCCGGCGCCGCGCCGGCCGCACCGCTGGTGTCGAGCGGCACGGTGGACGCCTTGTTTACGCCCTGGGACGACGCCGAGGGGGCCATCGTGCGCGCGCTGGGCGAGGCGCGGCGCAGCATCCACGTGCAGGCCTACCTTCTGACCAGCCGGGCCATCGCCCGCGCCCTGCAGGAGGCGAAGGCGCGCGGGGTCGCGGTGGAACTGCTGGCCGACCGCGAGATGGTGCTGAAGGGCGAGAACTCGCTGGTGCCGAAGCTCGCCGCCGAGGGCATCCCGGTCTGGCTGGAGACCCGCTACGCCGCCGCGCACAACAAGATCATCCTGATCGATGCCGGCGAGGCGCATGGCGCGGTGATCACCGGCAGCTACAATTTCACCTGGTCGGCGCAGGCGCGCAATGCGGAGAACCTGCTGATCCTGCGTGACGACCCGGCGCTGGCGCGCCGCTACCTGGAGAACTGGCGACGGCATCGCGACGAGGCCGAGCGCTACGACGGGACATGACGCAAAACAACCTGGCCAGCCTGCTGCAGGGATTGCTCGCCGACCTGCGCGAGCCCGACATCGTCTGGCAACTGCTCGGGCTGGCGGCCTGCCTGCTGCTCGCCAAGGCCGTCGAGCGCCTGTTGCTGCGCGGCCGCGGCGGCTCCGGCGGCCGGGCCTG
>CAYTFA010000638.1:0-1566 GCA_964436755.1 uncultured Rhodocyclaceae bacterium
ATCCTGCCGCTGATCGTGTGATCGCGCTCGGCCGCACACCAGAAACGGGCAGCCTGCGGGCTGCCCGTTTTTTCTTGGCGCTGCTCGCGCTCGCCGTCGCCGCGGTGCGTGCGGAGCCGCGCCAGCCCGAGCCCGCCAGCGGGTTCACGGCGCGCCCTGCGGCCGCGAGTGCGGGCGCGATGGCGGCCACCGCCAATGCGCAGGCAACGGCTGCCGCGCTGGAGATCGTGCGGCTCGGCGGCAACGCCATCGATGCGGCGATTGCCGCGCAGTGGGTGCTCAACCTCGTCGAACCGCAATCGTCGGGCATGGGCGGCGGCGCTTTCCTGCTCTACTGGGATACAGCCCGGCGCCGCCTGTCGGCATGGGATGGACGCGAGACCGCGCCCGCCGCCGAGACGGCGGACTTCGCCAGACGGCCCGACGGCGGAGTGGCAAGCTTCGACGAGATGGTGGCGAGCGGCCGCTCGGTCGGCACTCCGGGCCTCGTCGCCATGCTCGAGGCGGCCCATCGCCGCCACGGCCGGCTGCCGTGGCCCGTCCTGTTCGAACCTGCGCTGCGCCTGGCCGCGCAGGGCTTCCCGGTATCACCGCGGCTGCACGCCCTGCTGCGCGACGATCCGCATCTGCGCCGCGATGAAGCGGCGCGTGCGCTCTACTACGATGCAGCAGGCAATCCGCGGCAACCCGGCGAATTGCTCGCCAATCCCGAATTGGCGCAGACGCTGCGTGCCATCGCCGGTGGCGGCAGCGCGGCCTTCTATCGTGGGGCGCTTGCCCAGCGGATGGTCGATGCCGTGGCGCGGCGCGGCGGGCGGTTGACCCTGGCCGACCTGCGCGGCTATCGGCCGCGCGTGCGCGAGGCTTTGTGCGGCCCGTACCGGCAGTGGCGCGTGTGCGGGATGCCGCCGCCGTCGTCCGGGGCCGTCGGCGTGCTGCAGCTGCTGGGCATTCTGGAGCGGTCGGGGCCGCCGGCCGACCCGGAATCGATTGACGGGGCGCATCGCTTCGCCGAGGCGGGGCGCCTGGCCTATGCCGACCGCGCGCGCTACCTCGTCGACCCTGGCTTCCTTGCCGTGCCGACGCCGGAACTGCTGGCTCCCGCCTACCTCGATGCACGGGCCAGGCTGATCGAGCCGGCGCGCAGCCTGGGCGTCGCGCCCCCCGGTGACCTGCCGTCCGGAGCCGGGCTGAGCGACGGCGAGGCCGCCGAACTGCCGTCGACGACCCATCTGTCCGTCGTCGACCGCGAGGGCAATGCGGTCGCGCTGACCAGTTCCATCGAGAATTCCTTCGGCAGCCGCATCCAGGTCGGCGGCTTCCTGCTCAACCACGGGATGGCGCGCCCGTCGGCAGTAACAATGTCCGGCAGGGTTTGCGTCTGGCCCTGGGTTACCCGGCTCTCGCGCAGCGACCATTCATCGCCGGGTTGGTTATCCGCCAGGGTGAGATTGGCAACCTCAGGCGTGGAGGCTAAATCGCTGTTGATGGGATAGTAACTGCAGTTTCGGATCGCCACATCAGAAAGGATCGGCGTGGCCTCCTTGAGCGTCAGGCATCCCAGGC
>CAYTFA010000639.1:0-1559 GCA_964436755.1 uncultured Rhodocyclaceae bacterium
TTGCGAACTCGGTGTTCCTGATCGGCTCGGGCGTCCTGATGCTGGTGGCCAATATCCTCCAGCCCTTCGCCGCGCGCGTGCTCGGCGACGAGACCGGCAGCCAGACCGTCTTCATCTCGGCGACCCTGGCGATCCTCTTCCTGGCGTCGAAGCGCTCCGCCTTCGCGCTGCACGCCGCGAAGAAGCAGTGCGCCAAGTACGGCCACCTGACGCCGAACGGCGCGCCGGCCTGCAGCCGCTGCGGTCAGGTCGTGAACCCGCAGGAATGAGTCGGCGCGGCGCGCTCGCCGCGGATACCTAGAACAGCGCTTCGTCGAGCGCCAGCGCGCTGGCGCCGCCCTGCACCACTTCCTGTGCCAGGCCCGGCGCCTCGACCAGCACGTGGTCGGCATAGAAGCGCGCAGTGGCGATCTTGGCCGGGTAGAACGGATCGGCGTCGCCGCCGTCGATCTTCCCTTGCGCCGCGAGGGCCGCGCGGGTCATCATCCAGCCGCCGCAAACGACACCCATGAGGCGCAGGAAGGGCACGGCGCCCACCGCCACCGCGCGCACGTCGCTGCCGAAGCCAGCGACGATGTAGTCGGCGGCCTGCACCACGGCATCGATGCCGCGACCCAGTGCCGCGGCGAGCGCGGCGAAGGCCGGGCCGGGCCGGGCTGCGGCCTCCTGCTGGGTCTGGCGCATCAGGCCGACCACGGCCTTCACCGTGGCGCCACCCTCGCGCGCAATCTTGCGCCCCATCAGGTCGTTGGCCTGGATGCCGGTCGTGCCCTCGTAAATCGTCGTGATGCGGGCATCGCGCATGTACTGCGCCGCGCCGGTCTCCTCGACGAAGCCCATGCCGCCGTGCACCTGAACGCCGAGATAGCTCATCGCGTTGCCGGTCTCGGTACTCCAGCCCTTGACTACGGGAATCATCAGGTCGACGAAGGCCTGGTTGCGTGCGCGCTCGGCGGCATCGGCATGGCGCTGCGCTGCGTCGAGCGCCGCCGCCACGCTGTAGTCCAGTGCCCGCATGGCCTCGGTATTGGCACGCATCAACATCAACATGCGCCGGATGTCGGGGTGCCGGATGATCGGCACCGCCGCCGGCGAGCCCTCGATCGCGCGGCCCTGCACGCGCTCGCGCGCATAGGCTACGGCATGCTGGTAGGCCCGCTCGGAAATCGCCAGGCCCTCGAGTCCGACCGCGAAGCGCGCCGCGTTCATCATCACGAACATGTACTTGAGGCCCTCGTTCTCCTTGCCGACGAGGGTCCCGATCGCGCCACCGTTGTCGCCGAGCGCCATGACGCAGGTCGGGCTGGCGTGGATGCCGAGCTTGTGCTCGATCGAGACGCAATAGGTGTCGTTGCGGGCGCCGAGTTTGTAACCCCCGGAGCCGTCGGCATTGACGAGGAACTTCGGCACGACGAAGAGCGAGATGCCCTTGACGCCCTCCGGTGCGTCCGGCGTGCGCGCCAGCACGAGGTGGACGATGTTCTCCGCCATGTCGTGCTCGCCATAGGTGATGAAGATCTTGCTGCCGAAGACGCGGTAGCTGGCGTCGGGCTGGCGCT
>CAYTFA010000640.1:0-1555 GCA_964436755.1 uncultured Rhodocyclaceae bacterium
ACCACCTGCTACATGTGCGCCTGCCGCTGCGGCATCCGCGTGCATCTGCGCGACGGCCAGGTGCGCTACATCGACGGCAATCCCGACCATCCGCTGAACAAGGGCGTGATCTGCGCCAAGGGCAGCTCGGGAATCATGAAGCAGTATTCGCCGGCACGCCTGCTCAAGCCACTGAAGCGCAAGGGAGGCGCCGAACGCGGCGCTGGCGAGTTCGAGGAGATCGAGTGGGACGAGGCGTTTGCCACGCTGGCCGACCGCCTGGCCAAGATCCGTGCCACCGACCCGAAGAAATTTGCACTGTTTACCGGCCGCGACCAGATGCAGGCCCTTACCGGCATGTTCGCGCGCCAGTTCGGCACGCCGAACTACGCGGCCCACGGCGGTTTCTGCTCGGTGAACATGGCCGCGGGAATGATATACACCATCGGCGGCTCGTTCTGGGAATTCGGCGGGCCGGACCTGGATCGCGCCAAGCTGTTCGTCATGATCGGTACGGCCGAGGACCACCATTCGAACCCGATGAAGATTGCGCTGTCGAAGTTCAAGCGCGATGGTGGCCGCTTCATATCGATAAACCCGGTACGCACGGGCTATTCGGCAATCGCCGACGAATGGGTGCCGATCCGTCCCGGCACCGACGGCGCGCTGCTCTTGGCGATCATCCACGAGATCATAGCCACCGGACTTTACGACCGCGAGTTCCTCGTCCAGTACAGCAATGCCGGGCAGTTGGTGAACGTCGAAGAGGCCAACGACGAGTGCGGCTTTTTCGTGCGTACCGAGGTGCCGACCGAAGAGGCCTGCTACGAGCCGCAGGACAAGCTGTGGTGGGATCGTACGAGTGGCCGCGCCGTGGTAACCCACAAGCCGGGCGCCGATCCCTACCTGCTTGGCGAATTCACGCTGCCGGACGGCACGCCCGTGAAGCCGGCCTTCCAGTTGCTGCAGGAGCGCGTCAAGGACTACACGCCGGAGTGGGCGAGCCAGATCACGGGCATCCCCGCCGACACCATCCGTCGCCTGGCCCACGAGATGGGTGTTACCGCGCGTGACCAGCGCATCGAACTGCCGATTGCCTGGACCGATTCGTGGGGCACGGAACACGATACGGTCACCGGCAACCCGGTGGCCTTCCATGCCATGCGCGGCCTGGCGGCGCATAGCAATGGCTTCCAGACTATCCGTGCGATGGCGATATTGATGAGCCTGCTGGGCACCATCGACCGTCCCGGCGGCTTCCGCCACAAGGCGCCCTTCCCGCGGCCGATTCCCCCTTGCGCGCGCACACCCAACGACCCGCGCGGCGTGCAGCCCAACCGGCCGCTCGACGGCATGGCGCTGGGCTGGCCGTCCGACCCGGACGACCTGTTCGTCAACCCCGACGGCAGCCCGGTGCGCATCGACAAGGCCTTCTCCTGGGAATACCCGCTGTCGGTGCATGGCCTGATGCACAACGCGATCACCAATGCGTGGCGCGGCGACCCCTATCGCATCGACACCCTGCTGATCTTCATGGCCAACATGGCCTGGAACTCGACCATGAACGCGGTCGAGG
>CAYTFA010000641.1:0-1545 GCA_964436755.1 uncultured Rhodocyclaceae bacterium
ACCTCGAAGTGGCCGATGCCGAAGTTGTCGCCACGGTTGTAGTCATCGGTGAAGGGAATGCCGGCCTGCTGCGCGGCTTCGGTGTAGCGGTCGAGGATGTCCCAGTGCAGGCGTTGCTTCTCCACCCGCCATTCGCCCTTGTCGCCGTGGAAGTCGTCCGCGCCGCGCCAGTAGGATTCGCTCTTCCTGAACACCGGCAGCACGTTCTCCCAGTTCCAGCGGCTGTCGCCGGTGATCTGCGCCCATTCCTCGTAGTCGCGCACCTGGCCGCGCAGGCTCAGCATGGCATTGATCGAGGACGAGCCGCCGAGCACCTTGCCGCGGGCGTAGATGATGGAGCGGCCATTGAGGCCGGGCTCCGGCTCGGTCTTGTAGCACCAGTCGGTGCGCGGGTTGTTGATGCAGTAAAGGTAGCCGACCGGAATGTGGATCCAGATCCAGTCGTCCTTGCCGCCGGCCTCGAGCAGCAGCACCCTGACCGCCGGATCGGCCGAGAGCCGGTTGGCGACGGTGCAGCCGGCCGTGCCGCCGCCGGCGACGATGTAGTCGAACTCGCCGAAGTCGCGCATCTCGCTCACTTGTTCACCGGCATGACGAATTCGGGCCCCTTGGATTCCGATCCCGGCCAGCGCTGCATGATGCTCTTGTAGCGCGTGTAGAAGCGCACCCCTTCCTCGCCGTAGATGTGGTGGTCGCCGAACAGGCTGGCCTTCCAGCCGCCGAAGGAGTGCCAGGCCATCGGCACCGGGATGGGGACGTTGATGCCGACCATGCCGACGCGTATTTCGCGCACGAAGGCCTGGGCGACGGCGCCGTCGCGGGTGAAGCAGGCAACGCCATTGGCAAAGCTGTGGCGGTTGACGAGGTCCACTGCCGCGGCGAAGGTCGGCACGCGCACCACGCAGAGCACCGGGCCGAAGATTTCGTCGCGGTAGATGCTCATTTCCGGCTGTACCCCATCGAACAGGGTCGGGTTGATGAAGAAACCCTGCGCCAGATCGCCCGCCAGGCCCTGGCGGCCGTCGAGCACCAGGCGGGCACCCTCGGCGACGCCGGCGGCGATGTAGCCCGCCACCTTGTCGCGGTGCACGCCGGTGACCAGCGGCCCCATGTCCATGCCGGGGGCGTCACCCGGGCCGACCTTGAGCGTCTTGGCGCGCTCGATCACCCTGGCGATCAGGTCGTCGGCGCAGGAGCCGACGGCGACGGCGACCGAGATCGCCATGCAGCGCTCGCCGGCCGAACCGTAGGCGGCGCCGATCAGCGCGTCGGCGGCGCCGTCGAGGTCGGCGTCGGGCATCACCACCATGTGGTTCTTCGCCCCGCCCAACGCCTGCACGCGCTTGCCGTAAGCGATGCCCTGGCTCTGGATGTACTTCGCGATCGGCGTCGAGCCGACGAAGGAAACGGCATCGACCTGCGGATGCTCGAGCAGCGCGTCGACGGCCTCCTTGTCGCCCTGCACGACGTTGAACACCCCGTCGGGCAGACCCGCCTCGCGCAGCAGTTCGGCGGTCAGCAGCGATGGCGAGGGATCACGTTCCG
>CAYTFA010000642.1:0-1538 GCA_964436755.1 uncultured Rhodocyclaceae bacterium
TACGGCTGCGCCAACCAGGCCGGCGAGGACAACCGCAACGTGGCGCGCATGGCGGGCCTGTTGGCGGGCCTGCCGGTGACCGTACCCGGCGCCACGATCAACCGCCTGTGCGGCTCGGGCATGGATGCCGTGGGTTCCGCGGCGCGCGCCATCAAGTGCGGCGAAGCGGAGCTGATGATCGCCGGCGGCGTCGAGAGCATGAGCCGCGCTCCCTTCGTCATGCCCAAGGCCGACAGCGCCTTCTCGCGCACCAATGCGGTCTATGACACGACCATCGGCTGGCGTTTCGTGAACAAGCTGATGAAGCAGCAGTACGGGGTCGACTCGATGCCGGAAACGGCGGACAACGTCGCCGCCGAGTTCCAGATCGGTCGCGCCGACCAGGATGCCTTCGCGCTGCGTTCGCAGCAGCGCTGGGCCGCGGCGAATGCGGCCGGGAACTTCAAGGACGAGATCATCGGCGTCGAAATCCCCCAGAAGAAGGGCGATCCGCGCATCTTCGACACCGACGAGCATCCGCGCCCGGATACCACGCTGGAGCAGCTAGCCAGGCTCAAGGGCATCAACGCGCCCGAACTGACGGTGACTGCGGGCAATGCCTCGGGCGTCAACGACGGCGCCTGCGCCTTGCTTCTCGCGTCGGAAGCGGCTGCGAAGCAGCACGGACTGATCCCCGGCGCGCGTGTCGTCGGCATGGCGACTGCCGGCGTCGCGCCGCGCATCATGGGCTTCGGCCCGGCCCCCGCAGTCAAGAAGCTGCTCGCGGCGACCGGACTGCGCCTCGACCAGATGGACGTCATCGAGCTCAACGAGGCCTTTGCCGCGCAGGCACTGGCCGTCACGCGCGACCTCGGCCTGGCCGACGACGATCCCCGCGTCAATCCGAACGGCGGTGCCATCGCCATCGGCCATCCGCTCGGCATGAGCGGCGCGCGCCTGGTCGGCACCGCCATGTACCAGTTGCACCGCAGTGGCGGCCGCTACGCGCTGTGCACCATGTGCATCGGCGTCGGCCAGGGCATCGCACTGGTTATCGAGCGTGTCTGAAGCGGCCGCCACCGACCACTTTTCCGCGCACGCCGCCGCCTACGCCAGGGCACGGCCAACCTACCCACCCGGGCTCTTCTCGTGGCTGGCGGCACAGTGCGCCGGGCACGCGCTGGCATGGGACTGTGGCACCGGCAACGGGCAGGCCGCTGTCGCGCTGGCGTCCCATTTTGCGTCGGTACATGCCACCGACCTCTCCGCCGAACAGATCGCCCAGGCCACCGCCCACCCGCGCGTCACCTACGCAGCGAGCCCGGCCGAGCGCAGCGGCCTCGGTGACGGCACGGGCGACCTCGTCACCGTCGCCCAGGCATTGCACTGGTTTGCCGGAGATGCCTTCTACGCGGAGGCATGGCGGGTACTGAAGCCGGGTGGCGTGTTCGCTGCCTGGACCTACACGCTGCTGCGCGGGGAACCGGACCTCAACGCCGTCGTCGAGGACTTCTACCGCAATACCGTCGGCCCCTGGTGGCCGCCGGAGCGACGCTGGG
>CAYTFA010000643.1:0-1538 GCA_964436755.1 uncultured Rhodocyclaceae bacterium
ATCTGCCCGGTGTTCCTCGCATCCCGATGGCAAGCAATTCCCTGGCTGCGAAGACCGCGGCGGACGAGGGGCAGGGCGCTGCAGCCATTGCGGGCGCAGTGGCTGGGGAGCGTTACGGACTGCCTCTGCTCGCGCGCAATATCGAGGACGATCCGAACAATACGACGCGATTTCTGGTGCTTGGGCGCCATGAGGCGGGAGTGTCGGGCAAGGACAAGACCTCTCTCATCATGTCGGCGCCCAATCGCACCGGAGCGCTGCACGACTTGCTGGTTCCCTTTGCAGAGAGTGGGGTTTCGCTCACCCGCCTGGAATCTCGACCGGCCCGTCAGGCGCTATGGCAGTATGTTTTCTACGTCGATATTGACGGTCATAGCGATGAGCCGCGGGTGAAAGCGGCTCTCGACGAGCTGGCCCGGCGGGCGGCCTTTCTGAAAGTGCTGGGTTCTTACCCCGCAGCCGTATTTTAGGGATTCCGATGAGCCTAGCCGATCGGGCCTTGCCCTACATTCGTGCCATTTCCCCGTACCAGCCAGGTAAGCCCGTCACTGCGCTGGCCCGGGAAATGAATATTCCTGTGGATCGAATCGTCAAGCTGGCGTCCAACGAGAACCCTCTGGGGATGAGCCCCAAGGCAAGAAAAGCAGTGGAAGCAGCCATCACTGGAATCGAGCGATATCCCGACCAGTTCGACCTCGTGGCAGCCCTCGCGGAGCGTTGTGGCGTCGCGGCCGGAGAAGTGGTTCTCGGTAACGGATCCAACGACGTCCTGGATTTGATTGCCAGAGTCTTCCTGGCTCCCGGCAGGTCGGCGGTTTTTTCGCAGCACGCTTTCGCCGTCTATCCCCTCGCAACCTTATCGACCGGTGCCGAACCGATCATTGCGCCGGCGCACCTGTTCGGTCACGACCTCGCCGCCATTGGCGCCGCGATCCGTCCTGATACCCGCATCGTCTGGATCGCCAATCCCAACAACCCCACCGGCAATTTTCTTCCCTACGCGGAAGTACGCGCCTTTCTGGAGAGCGTTCCGAGCGATGTCCTGGTTGTCCTCGACGAGGCCTACAACGAGTATCTTCCGCCTGCAGACCGTTCCGATTCCGCCGCCTGGATAGCCGAATTTCCAAATCTCGTTGTCACCCGTACTTTCTCCAAGATTTATGGCTTGGCAGGGCTCCGAGTCGGCTACGCCCTGGCCGCTCCCGAACTTGCCGATCTGATGAATCGGGTGCGCCAGCCGTTCAACGTGAATAATCTCGCTTTGGCCGCGGCTCGGGCCGCTCTTGACGACCACCTCTTCGTCGCCGACAGCTACGCGCTGAACCGTCGCGGCATGGAACAGGTCGTTGCCGGTCTAAAGCGGCTGGGTTTCGAGCACATTCCTTCCCATGGCAATTTTGTCACCTTCAAGGCTGGGGACGGCGCTGGCATAAACCAGAAGCTCCTGCGCCAGGGGGTCATCGTCCGCCCCATTGCGGGCTACGGTATGCCAGAGTGGCTGCGGGTGACCATAGGGACCGAGCGGGAAAACCTCCGCT
>CAYTFA010000644.1:0-1537 GCA_964436755.1 uncultured Rhodocyclaceae bacterium
TGAGACCGCCGCCCCACCTCACTTTTCCGCAATCCAGAAAGACCCCGCAATGAGCGACACCCAGCCGGCGCGCCCGGCCAGCTACCGACCCAACCTGCACAGCCCCCTCGCCGCGCTGGTGCGCAAGAAGCCGATCACCGCCACGCCGGAAACGCCGCTGCGCGAGGCCGTGCAGGCGATGTCCGAGAACCGCGTCGGCTCCATCATCGTGGTCGAACCGGAAAGCGGGCGCCCGATAGGCATCTTCACCCTGCGCGACCTGTTGCATCGCGTTGCTGCGAAGTCCTGCGATCTCGACCAGATGGTGATGTCGGTGATGAGCGACGGCGGCCTGCTCATGCTCAACTGGCGGTCCACCATCTATCAGGCGGCGCTGGTGATGGCACGCCACGGCGTGCATCATGTAATCATCGTTGATGCCGCCGGCAAGCTGGCGGGCGTCGTCTCGCAGGAGGACGTCTACGAACTGCAGAGCGGCGGCGGCAAGGCGATTTCGGGCGCCATCCGCACCGCCCGCGACATGGAGGCGCTGGTTGCCGCGGCCGAAGGCATCCGCCGTCTCGCTGTCGGCATGCTCGCCGAAGGCGCGGCAGCAGAGCCGCTGACGCAACTGATTTCGAACCTCAACGACCACCTCACCGTGCGCATCATCGAGTTGACGCGCAACGACTTCCAGTTGCCCAGGGTGCCCTGGTGCTGGCTTGCCTTCGGCTCGGAGGGGCGTTTCGAGCAGACGCTGTCCACCGACCAGGACAACGGGCTGGTGTTCGCGGCGCCGGCCGAGGAGGCCGCGGCGACGCGGGAGGCCTTCCTGCCCTTCGCCCGGGCAGTGAACGCGCGGCTTGCGCAGTGCGGATTCCCGCTGTGCAAGGGCAACGTGATGGCCGGCAACCCCGAGCTGTGCCTGTCGGTCGATGAATGGCACGACAAGTTCGGCGGCTGGATGCGTGCCAACAGCCCGCAGGCGCTGCTCGACGCCACGATCTATTTCGACTTCCGCGCAATCTACGGCGAAGAGGACCTGGCCGACCAGTTGCGCGAGTGGGTGCTCAAGCGCGTGCCCGGCGAGACCCTGTTCCTGCGCTTCATGGCCGGCAATGCGATCCAGGTCGAGCCGCCCATCGGCTTCATCCGCGACTTCACCTTCGACAAGAATCCCGAGTTTCCGCACACGCTCGACCTCAAGACCGCCGGGGCGCGCCTGTTCGTGGACGCGGCACGCATCCTTTCCCTCGCCAACGGCGTGGCCGATACGGGCACCGCGCAGCGCCTGCGCACCCTGGCCGAGCGCGGCAAGCTCGGCAGCGACGACGTCCATGCCGTCGTCGAGAGCTTCTTCTTCATCCAGAATCTGCGCCTGCGGAACCAGCAGGACGCGGTCAGCGAAGGGGCCGCCAACCGCGTCGACCCGGACAAGCTCAACGAACTCGACCGGCTGGTCCTGCGCGAGGCCTTCAAGCAGGCCAAGCGCCTGCAGTCGCGCCTGCAAATGGAGTACCGCCTGTGACAGGCCGCTGCACACCGCGGATGGCGCCTT
>CAYTFA010000645.1:0-1535 GCA_964436755.1 uncultured Rhodocyclaceae bacterium
CCTGGAGGACTGGGGCTTCTGCAAGAAGGGCCACGGCGGAGGCTTCGTCGCGGAACGCGACCTGCGCTTCCACGGCGACTTCCCGATGTCGGTCGACGGCGGCCAGCTCTCCGGCGGCCAGCCCGGCGGCGCGATCGGCGGCTTCATGCCGCTGGTGGAATCGGTCACCCAGCTGCGCCACGAAGCGGGCGAGCGCCAGGTGAAGAACGCCACGGTCGCCGCGGCCTGCGGCTTCGGCGGCATCCCGTACGGTCGCCCCGGCCGCAGCTGCATTTCCTACATTCTCTCGACGGAGCCCTGAACATGGCCGACACGATCCTGCCCCCCAAGCCGCTCCCGACCCTCGACGACCTTACCCGCCCGTTCTGGACGGCCGCCAAGGCGGGCCGCTTCGTGCTGCAGAAGTGCGGCTCCTGCGGGACCTTCAACTTTCACCCAAAGCCGTGGTGCATCGACTGCGGCAGCCGCGAGCTGGCCTGGACCGACGCCAAGCCGCAAGGCACCATCTATTCCTACACCATCTCCCGCCACGTGGCCATGAACTACCGCGGCTGGGAAGGCGAACTGCCTGTGATCATGTGCCTGGTCGACACCGACGACGGCGCGCGCATGTATGCGCAGGTGACCCACTGCACGCCGGAGCAGATCGCGATCGGCATGCGGGTGGAGGTGTACTGCGAGGACATCAGCGAAGCGGCCGGCATCCCCAAGTTCCGCCCCGCGGACGAACGGCTCTGGAGGCGCTGAGATGGAGCACGCACAGCCCCTGCCGGCAGCGCTGCGCGAGGCCGCGATGCGCGACGCCTCCTTCGACTGGCAGGACCCGCTGCGGCTGGAGGGCCTGCTGACCGAGGAGGAGCGCATGATCCGCGACAGCGCGCGGACCTATGCGCAGGAGCGGCTCATGCCTCGCATCCTGGAGGCGAACCGGCACGAGACCTTCGACGTGTCCGTCATGCGCGAGATGGCCGAACTGGGTTTCCTCGGCGCGACCATCGAAGGCTTCGGCTGCGCCGGCATCAGCTATGTCGGCTACGGCCTGGTCGCCCGCGAGTTCGAGCGCGTCGACACCAGCTTCCGCTCGGCGCTGGGCGTACAGAGCACGCTGTCGATGATGCCGATCTACCTCTACGGCAGCCAGGAGCAGCGCGAGAAGTACCTCCAGCGCATGGCGAAGGCCCAGCTGCTGGGATGCTTCGGCCTGACCGAGCCGGACCACGGCTCCGACCCGGGCAGCATGAACACGCGGGCCCGCAAGGTGTCCGGCGGCTGGCGGCTGACCGGCAGCAAGACTTGGATCACGCATGCGCCGATCGCCGACCTGATGGTGGTGTGGCCCAAGGACTACGAACCCGTCGGGCGCGGCTCCATCCTCGAGCGCGGCATGAGGCGGCTGGCCCCCGCCAAGATCGAAGGCAAGTTCTCGGTGCGCGCCTCGCCCACCGGGCAGATCCTGATGGACGACGTGTTCGTGCCGGACGAGCAGTTGCTGCCGAATGCGCGCGGCATCGGCGCGCCCTTCTCCTGCCTGAACA
>CAYTFA010000646.1:0-1527 GCA_964436755.1 uncultured Rhodocyclaceae bacterium
TCCGTCACGGCACTGGCCGCCGAGGCCGCCATGCTCGCGCTGCGGCGCAAGCCCGTGCTGCTGTTCCTCACCGACGGCTCGGCGCTGGTCACGGCCTGGCTGATCGCGCTCACCTTCCCGCCCATCGCGCCCTGGTGGCTCACCGTCACCGCCACGCTGTGCGCCATCGTCATCGCCAAGCACCTCTATGGCGGCCTCGGCCAGAACCCCTTCAACCCGGCGATGGTGGCCTTCGCCCTGATGATCGTCGCCTTCCCGCAACTGATGTCGCAATGGCCGCGAGTGGACGCCACCGACTTTACCGTGCAGTGGGAAGCGATCTTCGGCAACCGGCAGGTGCTCGACGCGGTCACCATGGCCACGCCGCTCGATGCGCTGCGCACCGTCCTGCGCGATCCCGAACAGCGCGCCGTGATCGCCGGCATTCTCGGCAAGTACGCCACCTTCGGCAATGTCGGTGGCCGCGGCTGGGAGTGGATCGCCGCCGGCTACTGCCTGGGCGGCTTGTATCTGCTGCAGCAGCGCATCATTACCTGGCACATGCCCGTCGCCTTCCTCGCCACGCTGTTCGCCGTGTCGGGAACGTTCGCCCTCGTCGAACCCGACCGTTTTGCCGGCCCCGGTTTCCAGCTGTTCACCGGAGGCGCCATGCTCGGCGCCTTCTTCATCGTCACCGATCCGGTCTCCGCGGCGACCACGCCGCGCGGCAAGCTGATCTTCGCCGCCGGCGCGGCGCTGCTCACCTGGGTCATCCGCACCTTCGGCGCCTACCCGGACGGGATCGCCTTCGCCGTGCTGCTGATGAACATCTGCACGCCGCTGATCGACATGTACACCCAGCCGCCCGTGTTCGGCCACAAGGGCGGCGGCAGGAAGACGCCATGACCCACTGCGCGCCCACCCAGGAAACGCCACCGGACATCCCGCCGCTGCCGCAGCGCTCGATCGCCTACATTTCGGCGCGCACCGCCGCCATCCTCGTCGTCTTCGTCGTCGTCTTCACCGCCCTGATGGCGGCCACCTACCAGGGCACCTTCGGCCCCATCCAGGCCAGCGCGCAAAAGGAAAAGCTGGCGCTGATCGGCGAGGTGCTGCCGCCCGCCGACTACGACAACGCGCTGCTCGAGGACTGGATCGAGCTGCCGGCGGCGAAGGCGCTCGGGCTCAGCCAGCCGACTCGCCTCTACCGCGCACGCAAGGACGGCCAGCCCGTCGCCGTGGTGTTCGAAGCCGCCGCGCTCGACGGCTACTCCGGCCGCATCGGCCTGCTGCTGGCGGTGCGCGCGAGCGGCGACCTCGCCGCGCTGCGCGTCACCGACCACCGCGAAACGCCGGGCCTGGGCGACTACATCGACCCGAAGAAGGACAAGAACAAGGCCCAGCCCTGGATCGCCCAGTTCAATTCCCTGGCCTTCGCTGCCATCAAGGCCGGCCATTGGCGCGTGAAGAAGGACGGCGGCCGCATCGACCAGCGCGCCGGCGCCACCATCTCGGCGCGCGCCGTCACCAACGCCAGCGGACGCGCCG
>CAYTFA010000647.1:0-1526 GCA_964436755.1 uncultured Rhodocyclaceae bacterium
CCGAGGGCTACAAGCGCTACGCCGTCGAGCACGACCTGGTGGTGCTGGCGGTGGGAATGGAACCCGAGATCGCCGGCGTCAAACTGCCGGAGGACGTGATCCTCGATTCGTCCAGCTTCATCGAAGGCAGCAAGGACCAGGGCATGTTCGGCGCCGGCGCCGCCGCCAGCCCGCTCGACGTCAATCGCGCCGTGCAGAGCGCGACAGCCGCCTCGCTGCGCGCGATCCAGGTGGTCGTCAAGACTGCCGCCGTGGAGGCATAAGCAAATGGCAGAAAACAAGTTCGCAGCATACATCTGCGCCGGATGCGGCATCGGCGACGCCATCAAGGTGCCGCAGTTGGAGAACATCGCCAAGCGCGAAGGCAAGATGGCGGTGGTCAAGACCCATCCCTTCCTCTGCAATGCGGAAGGCGTGCAGATGATCAAGGACGACATCGCCAACGAGGCGGTGACCCATGTCTGTATCGCCGCCTGCTCGCGCCGCGCCAAGACGGAGGCGTTCCAGTTCGACGGCGTCGCCGTCTCGCGTGCCAACCTGCGCGAGGGCGTGCTGTGGGTAGTGGCGGCCGGCAAGGAGCACGACGAAGTGCGCCAGGAAATGGCCGCCGACTATGTGCGCATGGGCTGCGCCGAGGTCAAGAAGATGACGCAGCCGGCCGGCAACGTGAAGGAAGCCTCTTCAAGGACCATCCTCGTCGTTGGTGGCGGTGTGTCCGGGATGACGGCGGCGCTCGAAATTGCCGAAACAGGCTACGAGGCCGTGATCGTCGAGAAGACCGGTGCTTTGGGCGGCATGGCGGCAAAGCTGTGGAAGCGGCAGCCGTTCAGGGCACCCTACTCCGGACCACAGCCCACCGGCGTCGCCGAACTGGTGGCGCGCGTAACGTCCCAGCCGAAAATCAAGGTGCACCTGAATTCGACTCTGGCGGAAACCGGCGGCGCACCCGGCCGCTTCACGGTCAAGATTGCACAGGAGTCCGGGTCGGTGACCGAGGCGACGGTGGGTGCCATCGTCCAGGCCACGGGATTCACGACCTACGACATCGCCAAGCTGCCGGAACTCGGCGGCGGCCAGCCCAACGTAGTCGATCAGGCCGGGCTCGAGGCCCTGGCCGTAGCTGCCAACGGCGGGCCGATCAAGCGTGCCGACGGCAAGGAAGTGAAGTCGGTGGTCTTCGTGCAGTGCGCAGGGCAGCGCGACGAGACCGGGACCCACCTTTCGTACTGCTCCGGCCACTGCTGTGGCACGAGCATCAAGCAGGCCAGCTACTTCAAGGATCAGAATCCCGAGATCGACACGGTCGTGATGTATCAGGACCTGCGCGTGCCGGGCATGGGCGAGGACTTCTACCGCGGTGCCCAGGAGCGCGGCGTGATCTTCACCAAGGGCAAGGCATCCAAGGTCACGGGCGGCGACAGTTGCAGTGTTACCTTCAAGGACCTGATTCTCGATGAAGAGAACACGATTGGTGCAGACCTCGTCGTGCTGGCCACCGGCCAGGTGCCCAACGCCGGCGTCGACCT
>CAYTFA010000648.1:0-1523 GCA_964436755.1 uncultured Rhodocyclaceae bacterium
CCGCCTTCCTTGATCCAGTACTGGCGCTTCTTCATCTGGTTGGAAAGGTTGCTGGAGCGGTAGTCCTGCTCGAACGTGACCACGACGTATTCTTCCTTGCCGGGATTGCGGAACATGCTGATGTTGCCGGTCGCCACCTTGATCCAGCTCTTGCCCGCATTGACCTTGCGCTTCTGCTCGATCCAGCCCTGGTAGCCCTGGCCGTCCGCATTGAACTTGTGCGAGTAGTGCCGCGCGTAGTGGTCGACGTCACGGCTCTCCCAGTCCTGCCGCCACTCCTCGATCATTTTCAGCAGCGAGCTGCGTTCGCTCTGCCAGTCGTCGAGAGACAGCCACTCGACGCTGTTGCTGATGATGACGGGGGTGAGGCCCACCTGCAGGTTCTTCGAGAGCGAGTCGAGGTCCTGGTTGGCGAGCACCACGCAGCCGTCGGAGGCCTTGGGCGGGCGTGAAAAGGTGTCCGACGGCGTGCCGTGCAGCCAGATGCCATGGCCGTTGCGGCCCTGGCGCTTGTCCCACTCGTTCGGATAGTTGATCGGGAACGCGCCGCTGCCGTAGAAGTCGGTGAGTTTCTGGCGCGGCAGGCTCGACGTGACGTGATAGACGCCGATCGGTGTCTTCTTGTCGCCTTCGCGCGTCTTCTCGGCGCCGAGCTTGCCCTGCGAGACGTAGTAGTCGGCGACGAAGCGCGGCGTCCCGTTGTCGTTCTGGTAGAGGTAGAGGCGCGACTTCTGGGTATCGACGACGATCGCATGCTTCTGCTCGGGATGCATCTGCAGCAGGTAGCGCGGAACGTAATCGGCGGGGGGCTTGGCACGGTAGCCCTTGAGGCGGACGAATGCTTCGTCGCGCAGGTCCGCAACCTTCTCGCCGGCGGAGGCGCCGCCTTCGCCGAAGGCCGTCAGCGGCTTGGAGCGCGCCAGCAGCAGGTCGCCCATGACCAGGTGGGCGAGGCGGAAGTTCGGGTAGGCCTTGATCAGCAGTTCGGTCTGTTGCATGGCCAGGTCGAGGCGATTCGCTTCGATGGCATCGAATACCTTGACCAGCAGCGGTTCGGGCCCGGAATCGGTGTAGCTGGCTTCGGCGCTGCCGGCATCCTTCTTGAAGTGGCTGGGCGCCTTGCCGGCGGCCAGCACCGTGCCGGCCAGGAGCAGGCCGGAGGCGAAGGCGAGGGAAGCGAGGTGGCGGGCCATCAGCCGCCGACCCGCTCCTGCACGATCTGCCAGCGGCCGTCACGCTTGCCCATGACGAGTACCTTGTTGCTGGACGTCTTGAGCGAGGCCGATTTGTAGTGCTGGCGGAAGCGGACGGTTGCGGTATCGCCCTCGACCGATACGCGCAGGTTTTCGAAGCTGACCTGGATCGCACCGGGCTTGTTGATGCGCTTCTCGCGTTCGGCGTCCCAGGCGGAACGCGACTCGCCGCCCGGCGTCTTGAAGTCGGGGGCGTACATGCCGAGGTAGGCCTTGATGTCCTTGCGCGACCAGGCTGCGGCCCACAGGCCGACGGCGATGGTCACGAGC
>CAYTFA010000649.1:0-1519 GCA_964436755.1 uncultured Rhodocyclaceae bacterium
CCCGCCTTGAAGCCGGCACCCGCGCCGGCCGAATCCGGCAGCACGCGCCCGATCACCGGCGGCAAGCGCGGACGGTGCAGGACCAGGCCAAGCGGTCGCAGGGGATCCTTTTCCAGGTCCTCGAGGGCGAAGCGATCCGTTTCGATCTGGTGTACACGTCGCTCCCGCTGCAGGCTCAGGGTCTCGATCTGCAGGGTTTCGCGATCGAGTGCGCGCGACATCACCTCCCAGCGCAACTGCTGCCAGGTTTCGACGTTCCGGCCATTGACCGCCGTAACCGTCAATCCCTCGCCAATTCCGGCGAGCGCCGCGGGGGTGCCGGCCGGCGGCATGCCCAGGCGCGGCTTGAGTTCCGTGACGCCGGCCATGAACAGTATCCAGTAGAGCGCGATCGCCAGCAGGAAATTTGCAGCAGGCCCCGCCGCCACGATGAAGGCGCGCCGCCCAAGGGGCTGACGGTTGAACGCCCGCGACAATTCCGTGACGGGTACCTCCCCTTCGCGTTCGTCCAGCATCTTGACGTAGCCGCCAAGCGGAAATGCGGAGATGGCCCATTCCGTACCGTCGCGACCGTATCGCCGCATCCAGACCACGCGTCCGAAGCCGAAGGCGAAGCGCAGCACCTTGACGCCGCAGGCCCGGGCCGCAAGATAGTGCCCGAGTTCATGCACGACGACGAGAACCGCCAGGGCAATCAGGAAGGCGCCGGCGTACCAGGCGAAACCGCTGGAGCTCATGCCGGGCCGGCGCCCACCCGCCCCAGCAGGGCACCCGCGGCCTCGCGCGCCCGGCGATCGGCTTCGAGCACGGCATCGAGGTCCGGCAGGGCTGCCTGCGGTACGGCGTCGAGCGTATCCGCGATCACGCGGGCAATGCCCGGATAACCGAGCCGGCGTTCGAGGAACGCCTCCACGGCCACCTCGTTGGCCGCGTTGAGCACGGTCGCCGCATTCCCCCCGGCGCGCAGGGCCCGGTAGGCAAGCGCCAGACAGGGAAAGCGGTCGGTGTCCGGCCGTTCGAAATCGAGGCGCGCCACGGCGAACAGGTCGAGCGGCGCGACGCCGGAATCCACGCGCTCCGGCCAAGCCAGGGCATGGGCGATCGGCGTACGCATGTCGGGGTTCCCCAGTTGCGCGAGGACGGAACCATCCACGTAATCGACCAGCGAATGGATCACGCTTTGCGGATGGATTACCACTTCGATGCGCTCCGCCGGCGCATCGAAGAGCCAATGCGCCTCGATGACCTCGAGCCCCTTGTTCATCATCGTCGCCGAGTCCACGGAGATCTTTCGCCCCATGGACCAGTTCGGATGGGCGACCGCCTGCTCCGGGGTGACGTCCTGCAGCTGCTCGAGCGGCAGGGTGCGGAAGGGGCCGCCGGACGCAGTCAGCAGGATGCGGCGGACACCGCCGCCCGCCTGCTGCGCCCAGAGCCGCCGCAGCACCTTCGGTCTGGGCACGGCCAGGAGGAGGTCCACCCGTGGCGCCAGTGGTGCGTCGGTGAGCGTGCAGGCCAG
>CAYTFA010000650.1:0-1519 GCA_964436755.1 uncultured Rhodocyclaceae bacterium
CCACGGGCATCGACGAGGTCGAGGACATACGCCGCCGCCTGGCGAATGCGTCGGCGGCGCGCCGCGAATCCGAACTGGCACTGGTGGCCGTCGATCGCCGCCTGCAGCTAGCGCTGGAAGCGGCCCGCGCCGGCATCTGGGAATGGGAGGTCGATTCCAACCGCAACTTCTGGTCCGACGAGGCCTACCACCTCTATGGCTACGAGCCGGGAAGCTGCACACCCTCCTACGACAACTGGCTCGCCGCCATCCATCCCGACGATCGCGACAGGACGGCACGCATCGTCGAGACGGCCAAGCTGCTGGCCAAACCCATCGGTCTCGAGTGGCGCGTCCATCGCCCCGCCGGCGGGGACGGCTGGCTGATGTCCATCGGCCAGCCGCAGTTCGACGCGCGCGGAAAGCTGCAGGCCTACATAGGCATCGTGATGGACATCACCGAGCGCAAGCGGGCCGAGCAGACCCTCGTCGAATCCGAAGCACGGTACCGCTCGCTGTTCGAGAACATGAGCGCAGGATTCGTCCTCTTCGAAGTCGTGCGCGGCGCCGACGGCGAACCCAGCGACCTGGTCATCCTCGGCGCCAACAAGGGCTTCGAGGCGGCCACCGGCCTGAAGATCGACGAGGTCATAGGCAAACGCCTGTCCCAGGTGCTGCCCGGCATCGAAGCCGACTCGGCAGCCTGGATCCGCACCTACGGCGCCGTGGCGACGAGCGGCGACCCGCTGCAGTTCGAGCATGCCTCCGAGCTGCTGGGGAAATACTACGCGGTCAATGCCTATCGACCGGCGCCGAACCAGTGCGCCGTATCCTTCCAGGACATCACCGAGCGCAAGCGGGCCGAGCTTGCGCTGACCCAGAGCGAGAAGCGCTTCCATGACATCGTCGAGGCTTCCGCCGACTGGGTCTGGGAAGTCGATGCCGAAGGGCGCTACACCTACGTCTCGGAAAGCGTGGAGCAGCTCCTCGGCTACCGGCCGGACGAGATTATCGGCCGCACGCCCTTCGACCTCATGCCGCCCGGCGAGGCCGAGCGTGTGCGCGCGGAATTCGGTGCCATCGTCGCCCGCGGCATCCCCTTCCGCGACCTCGACAACATCAACCTGCACAAGGACGGCCACCTCTGCCACGTCCAGACCAACGGCATGCCCATCCGCGACAAGGACGGAAGGCTGACGGGCTACCGCGGACTCGACCGCGACGTGACGAAGCAGCGGGAGGCCGAACTGGCGCTGCGTGACAGCGAGCAGCGCCTGCGCACGCTGGTGCGCACCATGCCCGATTTGGTCTGGCTGAAGGACACCAACGGCGTCTACCTCGGCTGCAATACGCGCTTCGAGCAGTTCTTCGGCGCGCCGGCCGAGCAGATCATCGGCAAGACCGACCACGACTTCGTCGAGGCCTCGCTGGCGGACTTCTTCCGCGAGCGCGACCGCGCCGCGATCGAAGCCGGCGGTCCGTCGGTCAACGAAGAGGAAGTCACGTTCGCCAGTGACGGCCATCGCGAACTGCTGCAGAC
>CAYTFA010000651.1:0-1517 GCA_964436755.1 uncultured Rhodocyclaceae bacterium
GGGATCGAAAACTTGCTCCGCCATGGCCGGAGGTATTCCCGGGCCGCAGTCCTTAACGGTCACTCTACCCATGTTCCCATCAACCGCGATACGAACATGTATCTTCTTCTCCGAGTGTTGCAATCCTGCTTCCGTCATGGCGTCGCATGCGTTGCTAAGCAGGTTCATAAGTACCTTTTGTATTACCAATTCGTTTCCCATAGCTGCTATTGGATTACCGGTGCATACCACCTTTATTCGGGAATCGCTGCAACTTAGCTGCCGACCGTCGGCGCAGATTTTGCGAACTGTCCGGCCAAGGTCGAGCATGCTTCGTTCCATTTCTGCTCCATGCAATACACGGATCAACTGATTTATGCGTTCGCCAGCGCGCTGCGCCTGGGCCACGCATCCCTCCAAGGAGTGCCGAAGTTTAGGTAGGCTTTCTGCGGCGGCAGAGTCGTTTAAGAGTGCGAGTGCAGTTTCAGCGTAGGCAGATGTGGCGATCAAGGGCTGGTTGAGTTCATGCGCTATCGCGGCTGCCGTCTGACTTGCAATCTGTCGGTTTGCAAGTTCCCGCCCTGCGGCTTCATGCGCCTTTGCCTTAACTTCCAGTTCTCGCCTTTCCGTAAGATCATGCATAAATGAAAACTGCAAGTCTTGCCATTGCGACACGGTAATCTCCAAGGGCCAGACTTCGCCAGATCGGGTTCGGTGTAGCGTTTCAAAACGATCAAATCCACGCTCACGAATCTTGGCAATATGAGCCTCAACGTCGTCAACCGTCTCCGCGGCTTCGAGATCATGGATCTTCATTCCTTTGAACTCCGATGAGGTATATCCAGAGCGCTTAGCGTAGGCATCATTTACAAGCAAGATGCTTCCGTTGGAATCAGTCATCCAGAATCCATCGGGAGTTGTCTCGATGATCTTTCTATATCGTTCCTCGCGCTCGGCAAGCCCTTCGGTAATGCGTTTTAGCTCGGTAACGTCTTCCGCGAAAAGCACTATGCCGCCAATAGCGCCGTCTGCGCGGTACCATGGCGCGACCTCCCAGTGGAGCCACTTGATGGTGCCATCCGCACGCTCGTATTTGTCTTCCTTCGAAGTAACAGTCTCTCCAGAAAGGGCTCGCCGATTGGCTTCTTTCCATCTTTCCGGTAGATCAGGAAATACCTCGTAATGAGAACGCCCATACAGATCGCTGCCATCTAGCTGATAGTCTGCAAGCCACCGCTTGCTAACAGCCAAATAGCGCATTTCGGTATCCAACATCACCAACCCTGCGGGTGTATGGTCGATCAGCATTTGCAAGCGTTGTTCGTTGGCGCGTGCCCTCTGGTAGGTGAAAGCCAACTCGGTAACGTCGACTGTCGTGCTAACCATGTAGTCACCTACGCGCAATCGAGCCACTCTTACGACCTTAGAAGAACCATCCTTGGCGATAATGGACTGCTGGGTATAAAGCGGGGGAGAAGATTCCTTCCATTGTCTTGCCCAGTCTTGCTTCAACAGCTCTCTTGCGTCAGCATCTGGAA
>CAYTFA010000652.1:0-1514 GCA_964436755.1 uncultured Rhodocyclaceae bacterium
ACCCACGAACGGCGTCAACGTGTTGGTGATGAAGCCCGGCTTGGCGACCCCCTTGAAGCCCCAGTGGATCGGGATGCCGACGGTATGGACCTTCTTGCCGTCGATGGTCAGCGTGGCGATGCGCTTGGTTACCACCGCCACGGCCTTGATGAAGCCGCGGTTGCTCTTCACCCTGACCTTGTCGCCGGTGGCAATGCCCTTCTCCTTCGCCAGTTCCTCGCCGAGTTCGACGAACTGCTCCGGCTGCAGCACGGCGTTGATCCGGGCGTGCTTGGTCCAGAAGTGGAAGTGCTCGACCAGGCGGTAGGTGGTGGCCACGTAGGGGAAGTCCTTGGCCTTGCCGAACACCTCCATGTCGCCCTTGTACACGCGGGCGGCCGGGTTGTTGAGCGCCTTCGGGTTGTTGGGGCTGAACGGGTTCTTCTCCAGCGGCGTCTCGAAGGGCTCGTAGTGCTCGGAGAAGGGGCCTTCGGCCAGCAGCGGGGCGAACAGCCGCGCCACGCCTTCCGGCGTCATGATGAAGGGCATGACGTTTTCCTCGGGCGCCGCGTCGGGCCGCATGTCGGGGATGTCGTTGCCACCCCAGGCCGTGCCGGTCCAGCGGATCACTGCGCGCTTCGGATCCCAGGGCTTGCCCGCCATGTCGGTCGAGGCGCGGTTGTAGAGGATGCGCCGGTTGGCCGGCCAGGCGAAGCCCCACAGCAGCGTCTGGCCGAGGCCGGACGGGTCGCTGTTGTCGCGGCGGGCGGTCAGGTTGCCCGCCTGCGACCAGCAGCCGCCGTAGATCCAGTTGCCGCACGCGGTGCTGCCATCGTCGCGCAACTGGGCGAAGGCGGCCAGCTGCTCGCCGGCCTTGGCGATCACCTTGGTCTTGTCCTTGGGATCGAAGACATCACCCAGTGCCTTGCCGGAGATTTCCATCAGCAACTCGGCCGACGATGGCTTGTGCGGGATGCGGTGAGGCCACGCCAGGTTGAGTATGGGCTCGGGCAGCTTGCCGCCGTCCTTGGCGTACATCGCCTTGAGCTTCTGGTACAGCGTGCCGACGATCTCGAGGTCGCCCTTGGATTCGCCGGGACCGTCGGCCGCCTTCCAGTGCCACTGGATCACGCGGCCCGAGTTGGTGAACGAGCCGGTATCCTCGGCGAAGCATTCGGCCGGCAGGCGGAACACCTCGGTCTGGATCTTCGAGGAATCGACCTCGTTGAACTCGCCGTGGTTTTTCCAGAACTCCGAAGTATCGGTCGCGAGCGGATCGACGACGACGAGGAACTTGAGCTTGGCCAGCGCATCGCCGACCTTCTTCTTGTTCGACACCGAGGCCAGCGGATTGAAGCCCTGGCAGAAGAAGCCGTTCAGCTTGCCCTGGTGCATGCGCTCGAAGATCGCCAGCACGTCGTAGGCGGCATCCTTCTTCGGCAGCCAGTCATACGCGTAGTCGTTCTTGTCGGTCGCCGCGTTGCCGTACCAGGCCTTCTGCAGGCTGGTGAACCACTTCGGGAAGTTCTGCGGGA
>CAYTFA010000653.1:0-1514 GCA_964436755.1 uncultured Rhodocyclaceae bacterium
CTGCCCCTCGCGCACGACATGCTCAAGCTCGTCGATGGCGGAAAGGGCGTGCTCATCCTCACCGACATTTACGGCGCCACCCCTGCCAACCTGGCGATGAAGCTGCTCGAGCCGGGACGCGTCGAAGGTGTCGCCGGCGTCAACCTGCCGATGCTGCTGCGTGCCATCTCCTATCGCGAGAAGGACATGGAAACCCTGCTCACGCGTGCCATCGGCGGCGGTCGCGACGGCGTGCTCAACATGCTCAACCACTAGAAGGGCGCGATCGGGATGCCACGCGCCGACGCCGAAATCGTCAACAAGCTGGGCCTGCATGCGCGGGCCTCGGCCAAGCTGACCCAGCTCGCCGGTTCCTACCCGTGCGAGGTGTGGATGGAGCGCGGCACGCGGCGCATCAACGCCAAGAGCATCATGGGCGTGATGATGCTGGCTGCCGGCAAGGGCTCCACGGTGGTGGTCGACACCGAGGGCGAGCAGGCCGACGAGGCCCTGAAGGCGCTGCTCGAACTTATCGCCAACCGCTTCGGCGAGTCCGAGTAGGGCACGCGCCGTGGCCTTCTTCCTGCACGGACTGGCGGTCTCGCCCGGCATCGCCATCGGCCGTGCCCACCTCGTTTCGCACGCGGTGCTCGAGGTCGCTCACTACCAGGTGCGTGAGAAGGATGTCGAAGCCGAGGTGGCGCGCTTCGACGAGGCGCGCCAGGCCGTCGCCGCCGACCTCGCCACGCTGCACCACGATGCCTCCGCGCCCGGTTCGCCGGCCGAACTGGCCGCCTTCGTCGAATTGCACGCGATGCTGCTCGCCGACCCGCTGCTGGCCGAGGCGCCCAAGGACCTCATCCGCGAACGACGCTGCAACGCCGAATGGGCGCTGGTGCAGCAGATGGAGCAGCTCGTCGGCCACTTCGACGACATCGAGGATGCCTACCTGCGCGAGCGCCGTCAGGACATCGTGCAGGTCGTCGAGCGCATGCTCAAGGTGCTGCAGGGCAAGCAGCGTCGCCTGGCGCGACGCAAGGCCAGCGGCGAGGACGATCTGATCATCGTCGCCCACGACCTCTCGCCGGCCGACACCATCCAGTTCAAGAACCTGCGCATCGGCGGCTTCGTCACCGACCTCGGCGGCGCCACCTCGCACACCGCCATCGTCGCCCGCAGCCTGGTCATCCCCGCCGTGGTGGGCATGCAGAATGCCCGTCCGCTGATCCAGGACGACGACCTGCTGATCGTCGATGGCACCCGCGGCGTGCTGATCGTCGAGCCCGATGCCGGCATCCTCGAGGAATACCGGCTGCGCAAGAGCGCGCTCGAGCTCGAGCGATCCAAACTCAAGCGCCTGGTCAGCGGCCGCGCACGCACGCTGGACGGTGAAAACGTGCAACTGCAGGCCAACATCGAACTGCCGCAGGACGCCGCCGGCGCCCTCGACGTCGGTGCCGACGGCGTCGGCCTGTTCCGTACCGAGTTCCTCTTCATGAACCGCGACGACCTGCCCAGCGAGGACGAGCAGTTCG
>CAYTFA010000654.1:0-1514 GCA_964436755.1 uncultured Rhodocyclaceae bacterium
GCAGCCAGATCCTCAATGGCGAGCCGCGCATCGACGGTCGCGACACGCGCACCGTGCGCCCGATCGTGATCCGCAACGGCGTCCTGCCCCGCACCCACGGTTCGGCATTGTTTACCCGCGGCGAGACGCAGGCCATGGTGGTCGCCACCCTGGGCACCGGCCGCGACGAGCAGATCATCGATGCGCTGCAGGGCGAGTACCGTGATCGCTTCATGCTCCACTACAACATGCCTCCTTTTGCGACCGGCGAGACCGGGCGTGTCGGGTCCCCCAAGCGTCGCGAAATCGGCCACGGCCGACTGGCGAAGCGGGCGCTGCTCGCCGTGCTGCCGCCGCCGGAAGAGTTCGGCTACACCATCCGCGTGGTGTCGGAAATCACCGAATCCAACGGCTCCTCTTCGATGGCGTCGGTGTGCGGCGGTTCGCTCGCGCTGATGGACGCCGGCGTCCCGCTCAAGGCGCACGTGGCCGGCATCGCCATGGGCCTGATCAAGGAAGGCAATCGCTTTGCCGTGCTGACGGACATCCTCGGTGACGAGGATCATCTCGGCGACATGGACTTCAAGGTGGCCGGCACCGAGGACGGCGTCACGGCGCTCCAGATGGACATCAAGATTCAGGGCATCACCAAGGAGATCATGCAGGTCGCGCTGGCCCAGGCCAAGGAAGCCCGCCTGCACATCCTGGAGAAGATGAAGTCGTCCCTGTCCGGTCACCGCGACGACGTATCGACCTTCGCGCCGCGCATGATCCACATGAAGATCAACCCCGAAAAGATCCGCGACGTGATCGGCAAGGGCGGCGCAGTCATTCGCGCGCTGACCGAAGAAACCGGGTGCGTGATCGACATCGAGGACGATGGCTCGATAACGATCTCTTCGGTGAATGGCGATGCGGCCCAGGTGGCTAAGAAGCGCATCGAGGACATCACCGCCGAGGTCGAAGTCGGTCGCGTCTACGAAGGCACCGTGCTGCGCTTGCTGGATTTTGGCGCCATCGTCAGCCTGCTGCCGGGCAAGGACGGCCTCCTGCACATCTCGCAGATCGCCACGGAGCGCGTTAATGCCGTGTCGGATTACCTGAAGGAAGGCCAGGTCGTGAAGGTCAAGGTCATCGAGACCGACGACAAGGGTCGCGTGCGTCTTTCGATGAAGGCCGTTGCCGCGGAGGCGGCCGCTGCCCAGTAAGACGGGGCGCCGACAGGCAACAAAAAAGGACGCCGCGGCGTCCTTTTTTGTTGCCTGTCGGCCAGATTACTTGCCGACCTGCTTTTCCCGATGCTCTTCGAGCGTCTTGCAATCGATGCACATCGTGGCGGTGGGGCGTGCCTCGAGGCGCTTGAGGCCGATCTCGACGCCGCAGGAGTCGCAGTAGCCGTATTCGCCGCTGTCGATGCGGGCGATGGATTCGTCGACCTTCTTGATCAGCTTGCGCTCGCGGTCGCGATTGCGCAGTTCGAGCGCGATGTCCGATTCCTGGCTGGCGCGGTCGGTCGGGTCGGCGGACACGGTCGC
>CAYTFA010000655.1:0-1511 GCA_964436755.1 uncultured Rhodocyclaceae bacterium
CTGCAGCGTCGCCGACTGGGTCGCCGCCTCACACCCCGAAGACCGGCCGCGGCTGAGCGACTTCTTTGTCGCCACGCGCGGCGGCGGCGATTCGCTGCTCTGGTGCGAATTCCGCCTGCGCTCGGGCGCCGGCGACTGGATCTGGGTGCACATGCGCGGCCGCGCCCTCGAGCGCGACGCCAGGGGCCGCCTGCGGGTCAGCGCCGGCACCCTGGCCGACGTCAGCGAGCGCAAGCACGCCGAAGTGCTGCTGCAGATCCAGCACGAGTTCTCGGGGCTGCTGCTCGGCGAGCCCGATCGTCCGGCCCTCTTCAAGGCCATCCTCGAAACCGCGCTGCGCCCCCCCGGACTCGACAGCGGCGGCCTCTACTGGGGCCATGCGGACGGCAGCTTCCGCCTTGCCGAGCATCGCGGGCTCTCGTCCGCCTTCATCGATGTGGTGGGCCACCTCCCGGCCGATTCGCCGCTCGCGGGCATCATCCGCCTCGGCGAACTGCAGTGCAGTTGCAGCGCGCCCTGTCCTCAGTGCACCGGCATCGACCTGCTGAGCCGGCCCCACATCGCGGCCGAGGGCCTCAAGTCACTGATCGTGCTGCCCATCATGGTCGATGGGCAGGCCGTCGCCTGCCTCAACCTGGCCAGCCACACCCATCCGACCACGCCCGCCGTTACCATCACGGCCCTGGAAACCCTGGCGCGCCAGTTCGCCCAGGCCCTGGGGCGCATGGAGGCCGACGAGCAGGCGCGGCACCGCCGAGAAAACCTCGACGGCCTGTTCGACGCGATCAACGACTACCTGTTTGTGCTCGGCATGGACGGCATCATCCTCCACTACAACCGTGCCGTCGGCGAAGGGCTGGGCTATGGCGACCGCCTGATCGGGCGACCCGTGACCGAGGTGCATCCGCCGGAGACGCGCGAGGAGGTGGCGCGCATCGTCGGCGAAATGATCGCCGGCAAGCGCGATTCCTGCCCGCTGCCGCTGCTGCGCGCGGACGGTTCGCAGATCATGGTGGACACCCGCATCGTCGCCGGCCAGTGGGATGGCCGGCCCGCCATCATCGGCGTCTCGCGCGACATCACCGAGCAGTTGCGCCAGGAGCGCTCGCTAGGCGAGGCCAAGCAGTTTTCCGAGGACCTGATCAACGCGCTGCCCGGCATCTACTTCCTGCTCGACCAGGGCGGCGACATGGTGCGCTGGAACAGGCGCCTGCGCGAAGTGACGGAGCGCGACGACAGCGACATCCTCAACATGAAGGCGGTCGACTTCTTCACCGGCGACGACGTAGGACACATCCGGGCCGGCATCGCCGAAGCCTTCGTACACGGCGAAGCCGCTGCCGAGGGTGCGCTGGTCACGCGCTCCGGCCGTGCCGTGCCGCACCTGTTCACGGCACGGCGCACGGTCATCGGCGGCCGCGACTACATCGCCGGATTCGGCATCGACGTCAGTGCCATGAAGGCTGCCGAGCAGAGTCTGGCCGAGGCAGGGGAACGGCGGAGGGCGCTGT
>CAYTFA010000656.1:0-1509 GCA_964436755.1 uncultured Rhodocyclaceae bacterium
TGCTGGCGAAGGCGATCATCATGTCGCTGTTCTTCGCCGCGGCTTCGGCCACTTCTTCGTTGGGGATGCGCCGGTTGCCGATGTTGGCCTCGGAATCGACCGAGAACATCACCAGACCGATCTTGCGTTCGCGATAGTAGGCGATGGTCTCGGCTATGGTCGGCCGGTGCGCGTTCTTGAAATACTTGTCGGCGGCGCGCTCGTAAGGCTCGAACCAGGGATCCTTGGGCTGGCAGCAGGAAACTTCGGCGTGGGTATGGGTGTCGATGGCGACCAGGTCGTTCAGATTCATTGCCTCGGCCCCTGCCCCTTGCGCTGCAGGAACTCGCCGATGCGGGCGACGACTTCGGGGCTGGTCTGCGCCACGGCGGCCATCAGCGACTCGACGTAGAGGCCGTCGTCGGACGCCATGTTGCTGATGCGCTGGATGGCGGTCACCATGGCGTAGTTGGCCAGCGGCGCGTTCTCGGCGATGCGCTTGGCCAGTTCCTGCGCCTTGGCCAGGCCCTCGCCCTTGCCGACCAGGTAGTGCGACAGGCCCAGGGCCTGGCCTTCGTCGGCATTGAGGATGCGGCCGGTCAGCATCATTTCGGCCATGCGGCCGGGGCCGACGATGCGCGCCACGCGCACCGAGGCGCCGCCGCCGACGTAAATGCCATGCCGGCCTTCGGGCAGCTGGTACATGGTGCTGGGTTCGGCGACGCGCACATGGGTCGACGTCGCCAGCTCGAGGCCGCCGCCGATCACCGCGCCGTGCAGCACCGCGACGACCGGGATGCCGGTCTGGTGCAACTTGCCGAAGACGCGATGCCAGCCCTGCGAATGCAGCATGACGCCGGACGGCTCGCGGTGCTGGTGCTCGGAGAGGTCCAGCCCGGCGCAGAAGTGGTCGCCGGCACCGGCGAGGATCACCACGCGTGCTTCCGGCGGACGTGCGTCCCAGGCCCGTTCAAGTGCTTCGAGCAGGCGATCGCTGATGGCGTTGCGCTTCGCCGGGCGGCTCAGCGTGATGGTATAGACCAGCCCGTCGAGGCTGTGGGTTACGAGTTTGTCAGTCATTGCTTAGATGAAAATGATGCTGGAATCGGGAACGTCGGAATACAGTTCGAGCACGCGGTCGGCGCGGCGAGTCAGCACCGCGCGCTGATTGATGTAGCCCTTGTCGGTCAGTTCGCCGTGTTCGGATGACGGTGGTTCGGCCAGGAGCATGGCGCGCGCCGGATAGGTGGACGAACCGCCGCCCTGCTGCTTGAGTCGCACCAGGCCCTCGCGCACACGCTCCTTGACCATCGGGTGGGCCAGTACCGTGGCCACGGGTGCATCGTCGCCAAGCCCGGCAAGGCGCCGGCATTCAGCGATGTTGGGGAAGATCAGGAAGCCGATGTCGTCGCGATCGTGTCCGGTCAGCACGATGTCCTGCGCGATCGGCGACAGTGCGGAGATACCGGCAACGCGCACGCTGCCGACATGCACCCAGGTGCCCGACAGCAGCTTGAAGTCCTCGGCGAC
>CAYTFA010000657.1:0-1509 GCA_964436755.1 uncultured Rhodocyclaceae bacterium
GGCGCAAGACGGCGATCGCGCGGGTGTGCCTGCGCAGCGGCAGCGGCAAGTTCATCGTCAATGACAAGCCGGTCGACGAGTTCTTCACGCGCGAGACGGGCCGCATGGTCGTGCGCCAGCCGCTCGAGCTGACCCAGCACACGAAGACCTTCGACATCCTGGTGAACGTCGAGGGCGGCGGCGAGTCCGGGCAGGCAGGTGCCGTGCGCCACGGCATCACCCGCGCGCTGATCGAATACGATCCGACGCTGAAGCCGGCGCTGTCGAATGCGGGCTTCGTCACGCGTGACGCGCGCGAAGTCGAGCGCAAGAAGGTCGGCCTGCGCAAGGCGCGCCGGCGCAAGCAGTTCTCGAAGCGGTAAGCCGCAACCTTCGGGTTGCCGTCGAAAAAGCCGCCTTCGGGCGGCTTTTTCGCTTGGGCCGGGTGCGGCCGCCGCGGTTTGGCCGGGCCGGGCATTCGGGGTACCATTCCCCTTCGCATCAAGGAGTTCGCAATGATCAAGGCAGGAATCGTCGGCGGCACCGGCTACACCGGCGTCGAATTGCTGCGCCTGCTGGCGCGCCACCCCGAGGTCGAACTCGTCGCCATTACGTCGCGCGGCGAAGCCGGGACCGCGGTGGCGGACATGTTTCCCAGCCTGCGCGGTTCCGTCGGGCTCAAGTTCAGTGATCCGAAGGATGCGCCGCTGGGCAAGTGCGACGTGGTCTTCTTCGCCACGCCGAACGGCATCGCTATGCAGCAGGCCGGCGAACTGCTGGCTTCGGGAGCCCGTGTGATCGACCTTGCCGCCGATTTCCGCATCAAGGACATCGCCCTGTGGGAGAAATGGTATGGCATGACCCACGCCAGCCGGGAGCTGGTTGCCGAAGCCGTCTACGGGCTGCCGGAGGTCAATCGTGAGGCGATCCGCAAGGCGCGCCTGGTGGCCAACCCCGGCTGCTACCCGACGGCCACCCAGCTCGGCTTCCTGCCGCTGGTCGAGTCCGGCTGCGTGGACCTGGAGCACCTGATCGCCGACGCGAAGTCGGGCGTGTCCGGTGCCGGGCGCAAGGCCGAGACGCACATCCTGTTCTCCGAGGCCTCCGACAACTTCAAGGCCTATGGTGTCCCCGGCCACCGCCATCTGCCGGAGATCCGCCAGGGCCTGGCGCTGGCCTCCGGCCGGCCGGCCGGAGCGATCGGGCTTACCTTCGTGCCGCACCTGACGCCGATGATCCGTGGCATCCACGCGACGCTGTACGCCCGGATCACGCGCGAAGAGGACTTCCAGGCGCTGTTCGAGAAGCGCTTTGCCGGCGAGCCGTTTGTGGATGTGCTGCCGCCGAAGTCGCATCCCGAGACGCGCTCGGTGCGGGCCGCCAACACCTGCCGCATCGCCCTGCATCGGCCGCAGGGCGGCGATACGCTGGTCGTGCTCTCCGTCATCGACAACCTGGTCAAGGGCGCGGCCGGGCAGGCGGTGCAGAACATGAACCTGATGTTCGGTCTCGACGAATGTTCGGGTCTTT
>CAYTFA010000658.1:0-1508 GCA_964436755.1 uncultured Rhodocyclaceae bacterium
CGTCCGGCTCGATTTCGCCGAGCTTCTGCTGGCCCTCGGCCCAAGAGCCGGCGCCCACGGTGGCGAATCCCATCGACTCGATCTGCCGCCGCAGCAGGCCGTTGAAGATGGCATCGTCGTCGATGATCAGGAGTGTCTTCTTCTTCAACTCGGGTTCCCCGCCGAATGTTCCGCCAGGCGCAGCCGGATAGTGAATCGGGTGCCGCGCCCGGGCGTGCTGTCAACCGCGATCTCGCCACCGGTACGCTGGATGAAGTTGCGCACGATGGTGAGGCCGAGCCCGGTGCCGGAGACGCCGTCCGCTCGCCGGCTGTAGAACGGATCGAAGATGCGTGAGGCATGCTCCGGCTCCATGCCAACCCCGGTATCGGCGATCTCGATCACCGCGTCACTGCCCTCCCGCGCCAGGCGCGCATGCAGGTCGCCGCCCTCCGGCATCGCGTGGTGCGCGTTCTGTACCAGGTTGAGGAAGATCATGCGGATCTCCGCCTCCTCGGCAAACACGCGCAGGTCTTCCCCGGCCAGGTCGATGTGCTGGCGGATGCCATGTGCCTGGGCGTCGAACTCGAGCAGGCGCAGCGTATCGCGCAGCGCATCGCCGAGCACCACCAGTTGCACGCTGCGTGCCGGGGGGCGCGCCAGCAGCAGCAGGCGCCGCGTCACCGCGATGCAGTTGTCGATCTCCTGGTCGATGAGGCCCATGTACTCGGCGATCTGTTCCGGGCTGATGCGCCCCTCGCGGATCTCGCGCGTCAGCCCCTGCACGCCGAGCCGCACCGACCCCAGCGGATTGTGGATCTCGTGGGCGATGCCGGCGGCCAGCAGGCCGAGCTCCGACAGCCGCTGCTCGTGCGAAACGCGCACCGCCTGGCCGAGGTCGCGCACCGACTCGACGACGTAGAGTTCGCGCCCGGCCTCGCCCGCAATTTCCACCAGCACGGCACTGACCTCGGCAGGGAACTGGGTGCCGTCCGCACGCACGTGGTGGTGGGTTGCCTTCAGCGTGGCACCCACCTCGCGCAGTTCGGCCAGGGGGCACACCACCAGGGTCGGCGCGCAGGGTTCGTTACGCGCGTGACTGCCGCGATGGCAGGCTTCGCCCAGCAGTTCGGACAGGGCGCGGCCGGTCTGCTGGCAGAAGGCCCGGTTGGCGAGCACCACGCGCTTGTCGGCGACTCGGATCACGCGCACACCGTCCGGCAGGCCGTCGAGGATTTCCTGCAAGTAGGCTTCGTGCGCGCGCACCAGCGCCATCTGCTGCTCCAGGCGCCGCGCCATGTCGTTGAAGCTCGCCGCGGCGCGGCCGATCTCGTCGTCCGCACCCGGTGCCGTGCGCACGGCGAGATCGCCTGCCGCCAGCGCGCGGGTCGCCTTGTCGAGTTCGCCCAGCGGACGGATCACGTGACGCCGCAGCAGCAGCCACAGCGTCGCCAGCGTCAGTCCGATCACCAGGCTGCCGGCGAGCAGCAGCAGCGCCGCGCTGCGTCGCGCGCTGTCGCGGATCGGCG
>CAYTFA010000659.1:0-1507 GCA_964436755.1 uncultured Rhodocyclaceae bacterium
GGTCGACCACCATCTGCTGGTAGTTGAGCAGCGCCTCCAGGCGGCCCTGGGCGATTTCGGCCTGGTAGGGCGTGTAGGCGGTGTACCAGCCCGGGTTCTCGAACAGGTTGCGCAGGATCACCGGCGGCGTGTGCGTGCCGTAGTAGCCCTGGCCGATCAGCGACTTCTTCACCACGTTCTTCGCCGCGATGGCAGCCAGGCGCGCCAGCGCCTCGTGCTCGGGCACAGGCCCCGGCAGGTCGAGCGGACGCTGCAGGCGGATGGTGGCGGGCACCGTCTCGGCGACCAGGGTCGATAGCGAATCGGTGCCGATCGAGGCGAGCATGCCGGCGATCGCGTGCTCGTCGGGGCCGAGGTGGCGCGACGGAAACTCGTCGCGGCCCTCCAACTCGCCGAGCGGGCGTGCCAGGTGTTCGGCGTGCATCAGAGCGTCGCCGCGTAGGCGGCCGCATCGAGCAGGCCGGCCAGCTCCGTGGTGCAGGTGGCGGCCGCGGCGGGGCGTACGCGGAACAGCCAGGTCGCGTAGGCGTCCTGGTTCACCGACTCGGGCGCGTCCACGGCGGCCTGGTTGGCGTCGACCACTTCGCCGGATACCGGCGAATAGATGTCCGAGGCGGCCTTGACCGACTCGACCACCGCGCATTCCTCGCCGGCCTTGACCACGCGGCCGACCGCCGGCAGTTCGAGGAAGACGATGTCGCCCAGCGCCTGTTGCGCATGGTCGGTGATGCCGATGGTGACGGTGCCGTCGGCTTCGAGGCGCGCCCATTCGTGGCTGGCGGCGTACTTCAGGTTTTCGGGTGTGTTCATGGCGGGCTCCTCAGAGAAGGGATTGTCCATTGCGGACGAAGACGGGTTTGACCACGCGCGCCTTGACGCGCTTGTCGCGGATTTCGACCTCGACCTCGCTGCCGAGGGGTACGCCGGCAGGCAGGCGCGCCAGCGCGATCGACTGGTTGAGCGTTGGCGAGAAAGTGCCGCTGGTGGTCTCGCCGGTACCCTGCGCCGTATGCACCGGCATGTGCGCGCGCATCACGCCGCGCTCCAGCAGCAGCAGGCCGGCGAAATCGCGCGCCAGCGGCCGGGCCGCGAGCGCCGCCTTGCCGATGAAGTCGCGTGCCGGGTCCTTGAGGTCGACGGTCCAGCGCAGGCCGGACTCGTAGGGCGAGACCGACTCGTCCATGTCCTGGCCGTAGAGGTTCATGCCGGCTTCGAGGCGCAGCGTGTCGCGTGCGCCGAGGCCTGCCGGGGCGACGCCAGCGGCGAGCAGCGCCTGCCAGAATGTCGCTACCTCGGTGGCCGGCACCATGATCTCGAGGCCGTCTTCACCGGTGTAGCCGGTGCGGGCGATGAACCAGCTGCCGGACGGCAGGCCCTGGAATACCTTGAGCGAGCGGATCAGCTCGGCCTTGTCGGCAAATGCCTGGCAGGCCTTGGCGATCGCGTTGGGGCCTTGCACGGCGATCATGGCGAGCTCGGCACGCTCGGTCAGCTTGACGTCGAAACC
>CAYTFA010000660.1:0-1506 GCA_964436755.1 uncultured Rhodocyclaceae bacterium
TACAGGCCCTGGCACAGGCCCAGGTGGTGCAGTCATCGGGTTTCACCGGCTTGTCCAACCCGTTTGACCCACCGGTTACCGGAACGGTGACGCTGAATGGCAAGTCCATCGAGATCTCTGAGACAGACAGTCTTGAGTCGGTGACCGCCAAGATCAACGCTGCCGGTGCCGGTGCCAGTGTGGCGGGTGCCACGGCAGTCGCCGGCGTGACGGCAGCTGACAAGGGGGTGCCACTGCCAAGCAGCGCAGGATTCACTCGCAGCGGCGGCAGTGCCTGTGCCGCCGCCGGGCCGTGCGCGATCGCCAGCGCAACCAGCAAGAACCCGCTGCCGAATTGTCCGCGATGCGATCGAAGCATGCCGTCTTGTCGAATGGGCGCAACGGTGACGGAAGCACTGCCACGGCGGACGCTTGCCGCGCCCGCAGCGGCTTTCCGGCCGATGCTAGAATCTTTCATTCTACCATCCCGGGCCTGCTCCAAGGCCCGGCAGGCCGCACGGCGCCGGCCGTCCGCGCCGCCTTTCCGCAATCGACATGGAACGCCTGCAACAGATCTCCGCATGGCTCGCGACGCTCCTTCCGGGACGCGTCCGTTCGCTGGCGCCGGCATCGGCTGACGCGAGCTTTCGCCGCTATTTCCGCGCCACGCTGGACGACGGCACCACGCGTATCGTCATGGACGCCCCGCCGACGCACGAAGACTGCCGCCCGTGGCTGCATGTGCAGCACGTGTTCCACGCAGCCGGTGCCCATGTGCCGGAGGTACTCGCCACCGACCTCGAGCGGGGCTTCCTGCTGCTCTCCGATCTGGGGAATACGACCTACCTGCAGGCCCTCGATGCCGACAATGCGGCTGCACTCTACGGCGACGCCATCGCGACCCTGGTGCGCATCCAGGCTGCCAGCAGGACGGGCCTGCTGCCCGAATACGATCGCGCGCTGCTGCAACGCGAACTGGACCTGTTTCCCGAGTGGTACCTGGCAAGGCACCATGGCATCGTGCTCGACGACGACCAGCGCAATGGCCTTGCCGCGGTGTTCGAGCGCATCCTCGCCACCAATCTCGCCGAGCCGCGCGTGTTCGTCCATCGCGACTATCACTCGCGCAACCTCATGCACCTGCCGGGCTCCGGCAATCCAGGCGTCATCGACTTCCAGGATGCCGTGCATGGTCCGATCAGCTACGACATGGTCTCGCTGCTGAAGGATGCCTACGTCGAATGGGAGGAGGAAATAGCTCTCGACTGGCTTGTTCGCTATTGGGAACTCGCGCGCAAGTCCGGCCTGCCCGTCGCCGCGGATTTCGGCGAGTTCTATCGCGCTTACGAATGGATGGGGGTCCAGCGTCACGTCAAGGTGCTCGGCATCTTCGCCCGTCTCTGGCATCGCGACGGCAAGGACGGCTACCTGCGTGACATGCCCCTGGTCGCGCGCTACCTGCGCCGTGCATGCGAACGCTACGCCGAGCTATCCCCGCTGCGCCACCTGCTCGACCGCGTCGAGGAC
>CAYTFA010000661.1:0-1504 GCA_964436755.1 uncultured Rhodocyclaceae bacterium
GCAGCCGGCGGCCGGCAGGGACGGCGGGCTGCCCGGCGCGCACATCCTCGCCGGCACGGCGCGTGTTCTGGCCGACGCGCTGTTTCGGGGGGATCACCACGCAATCGCCTTCGACGCGGGCCACTTCCTGGACGACGACGCAATCGACGCCGTGCGGCAGCACCGCGCCGGTCATGATGCGGACGGCTGCACCGGCGCCGAGCTCACCCTCGAAGGCGCGGCCGGCGTAGGCGGTGCCGGCGATGCGCAGGCGGGTCTCCCCCTCGGCGGCGAGGTCGCCGAAGCGCAGCGCCCAGCCGTCCATGGCGGAGTTGTCGTGGGCGGGTACGTCGATGGGAGAGATGGCGTCGGCGGCGAGCACGCGATCGAGCGCTTCACGCACGAAGACGCGCTGGTTCCCGGCGACGGGTGCCAGGAGATCGAGGATCAGGCTGCGGGCGCGTTCGACGTGCAGCGACTCGGGGTCGTAACCGTCGGCGCAGGAGAGGGCTTTGAGTACGGAGGACATGGCAGGCGTTAAAGCGCGGCGTCAGCCGCCGATGTAGGACATTTCGATCTTGCGCGCGGGCAGCACCGTGGCGGCGGTGCGTATTTCCGAGTAGCGGTCGTCGCGTTCGCGCCACACCGATACGGCCAGCCGGCGCAGCGCATCGTCATCGGCGCCGGCACGCAACAGTGCGCGGACGTCGTGACCGTTCTCGGCAAACAGGCAGGTGTACAGGCGTCCTTCGGTCGACAGCCGGATGCGCGTGCAGGAGGCGCAGAAGGCGTGCGTCACGGACGAGATCACGCCGATCTCGCCGGCGCCGTCGGCATAGCGCCAGCGCTCGGCAACTTCGCCCGGATAGTTGGCATCGATGGGCTCGACCGGAAATTCGGCACCGATACGCGCGATGACGTCCGCCGAAGGCAGCACGTCGTCCATGCGCCAGCCGTTCGAGGTGCCCACGTCCATGAACTCGATGAAGCGCAGGATGTGGCCGCTGCCGCGGAAGTGGCGCGCCAGGGGCAGGATCTGGTCGTCGTTGGCGCCGCGCTTGACGACGCAATTGACCTTGATCGGCGCCAGGCCGACGGCATCGGCCGCGGCAATGCCGTCGAGCACGTCGCCGACGGCATAGTCGACGTCGTTCATGCGCTTGAAGGCGGCATCCTCGATGCCGTCGAGGCTGACTGTCACGCGCTGCAGCCCGGCCTCCTTGAGCGCACGCGCCTTCTTCGCCAGCAGCGAACCATTCGTCGTCAGGGTCAGTTCGACCGGCAATTTTGCCAGTTGCTCGATCAGGTTTTCGAGGTGGCGGCGCAACAGCGGCTCGCCGCCCGTGATGCGGATCTTTTCGACGCCGAGGTCGACGAAGGCGCGGGCGATGCGGACGATCTCCTCGAAGGAAAGCAGCTCCTTGCGCGGGAGGAAGTCGTAGTCGTTGTCGAAGACGGCCTTCGGCATGCAATACACGCAGCGGAAATTGCAGCGGTCGGTGACGGAAATGCGCAGGTCGCGCAC
>CAYTFA010000662.1:0-1503 GCA_964436755.1 uncultured Rhodocyclaceae bacterium
TGGCGTGCAGGCGGCCCGGTGGCGCGCGCCTACCGCCCGGCCGACCTCGCCGACCTTGCAACCTTCCTGCGCGGATTGCGCCTGGACGAGCCGCTGCTGCCCGTCGGTCTCGGCAGCAACCTGCTGGTGCGCGACGGTGGATTCGACGGCACGGCAATCTTCACCCATGGCGTGCTCGACGTACTGCGCCGCGAGGCGGACGGTCGCTTCTATGCCGAGGCCGGCGTCGCTGCGCCCAAGCTGGCGCGCTTCGTCGGGCGCCAGGGCTGCGCCGAGGCCGAATTCCTCGCCGGCATTCCGGGCACGGTGGGTGGCGCCCTGGCAATGAATGCCGGCTGCCACGGCGGCGAGACCTGGCGCTATGTCGACAGGGTGCTGATGCTGACCCGGGGCGGCGAACTCGTCGAGCGGCCGCCGGAAGAGTTTGCCGTCGGCTATCGGCATGTCGGCCTCAAGGCGGCCAGCGACGAAATCTTCGCTGCGGCCTGGTTCCGCTTTCCACCGGGCAATGCGGAGGCGGCGGCGGCGCGCACGCGCGAGCTGCTGCAGCGCCGGGTGGCGACGCAACCGCTGGCGCTGCCCAACGCAGGCTCGGTATTCCGCAATCCGCCCGGCGACCACGCGGCGCGCCTGATCGAGGCCGCTGGCCTGAAAGGGACACGGATCGGTGCCGCCGAGGTTTCCGAAAAGCATTCGAATTTCATCGTTAATCCCGGGGGTGCCGCCAGTGCGGGTGCGATAGAAATGCTAATCGGCCGCATTCAGGCGGACGTGGCGGAGAAGTTCGGCGTGCATCTGATGCGCGAAGTGCGCATCGTCGGTGATGCCGGCGCCCGCACGGGGCCGGGCGGGGAAGGAGCTTGATGGATTTCGGCAAGGTGGCGGTGATGATGGGCGGCGATTCGGCCGAGCGCGAGGTTTCGCTGAAAAGCGGAAGCGCCGTGCTGGCCGCGCTGCGCGCCGCCGGCGTCGACGCCCATGCCTTCGACCCGCGCGAGAAGGGTCTCGATGCATTGCGCGGCGAGGGCTTCGACCGCGCCTTCGTCGCCCTGCACGGGCGCGGCGGCGAGGACGGCCGGCTGCAGGGCGCGCTCGACCTGCTCCGCATCCCCTATACCGGCAGCGGCGTGCTCGCCTCGGCGCTGGCGATGGACAAGTGGCGCAGCAAGCTGGTCTGGCAGGCGGCGGGAATCCCAGCGCCGGAGTGCCAGACGCTCGGTGCCGGCAGCGACTGGGCGGCGGTGGTCGCACAGCTCGGCCTGCCGCTCTTCGTCAAGCCGGCCAACGAGGGGTCGAGCATAGGCATTACCAAGGTGAAGGCACTACAGGATCTTGAACCGGCCTACCGCGAGGCGGCGCGCTACGACAGCACCGTGCTGGCCGAGCGTTGCATCGACGGCGCCGAAGTCCAGTTTCCCATCCTCGGCGGGCGCGTGCTGCCGTCGATCCGCATCGAGACGCCGCACGAGTTCTACGACTACGAGGCGAAGTACCTCGCCAACG
>CAYTFA010000663.1:0-1503 GCA_964436755.1 uncultured Rhodocyclaceae bacterium
TGGCCCAGCGAGCAGCCAGGTGGGATTCTCGCTGGGACTGATGCGCGCGGGGTTGCCGGGCGCACTCGCGGCGTGGGTCGGGTTCACTTTGCCATCGACACTGTTGCTGCTGCTGTTCGCCCTGTACGTCGAGAGTTTCTCAGGTCCAGCCGGCGTGGCCCTGCTCCATGGCCTGAAGCTCGCGGCGGTTGGCATCGTCGCACAGGCGGTTTGGACCATGGCGCGGACACTGTGTCCGGATTGGCCGCGCGTGCTCATCGCCACCGCATCGGCGCTGTTTCTGATCTGGGCACAGACGCCGTCCGCACAAGTTGCAGTAATCATCATGGGAGCCGTGGCAGGGTTCGTAGCCCACAGGTCCGGCACGATTGCCGCACCCTTGGGGCATTTGCCGACACTGGTTCCCCGGCGGATGGGACTGTCCTGCCTGCTGCTGTTTGCCCTGCTGCTCGCCGGGTTGCCAGTGCTGCAGTGGTTGCGGCCCGGTACCGTACTGGCGCTGTTCGACGCCTTCTATCGCGCTGGTGCCCTGGTGTTCGGCGGCGGCCATGTGGTTCTGCCGTTGCTGCACGAATCCTTCGTCACGACCGGTTGGGTGGATGAGGACCGCTTCCTTGCGGGCTACGGCGCGGCGCAGGCCGTTCCCGGCCCTTTATTCACGTTCGCGGCCTACTTGGGCGCGATCTCGAGCATCGCGCCAACTCCCGTTCTCGGCGCCGCCATCGGTATCGTCGGGCTGTTCCTGCCGGGAATGCTGGTGCTCGCGGGCGTGCTGCCGTTCTGGGAAGCGTTGCGCAGGTTGCCGCGCGCGCGGGGCGTGATGGCCGGAGTGAATGCCGCCGTCGTAGGCCTGCTCGCCGCAGCGCTTTGGACTCCGGTCTGGACCGGCACAGTGCGCGGGATCGCCGACGGCCTGCTGGCCGTCGGCGGATTCGGCCTGCTGGTCGGACTTCGGGCCCCTCCTTTGATTGTGGTCGCACTCTTCGGTGTGGCCGCCGTCCTGTTTCGATTGGCACTGAGGATGTGACATGAAGACCAGATCGTGCTTTGGCAGGAGACAGGTAGTGCGGGCCGCGATTGGCCTTGCCGCAACGGCCGCGGGATTCTCGATGCGAGTCGGGGCTCAGGTGGCTACGAGAATCCCCGCTGCCGCCCCTGCTCGCGCCTTGTCGGGAACACAGATTGTGCTGTTGGGCACGCGAGCCGGCCCCGGCGTTGACTTGCGGCGTGCACAGACCGCCACAATCATCCTCGTCGACGGAACACCCTACCTGATCGATTGCGGCTATGGTGCCGTGCGCAACATGACCGCGGCGGGCATCAACAGCCAGCAGGTCTCGCAGGTCTTCTTCACGCACCTGCACAACGACCACACCACGGACCTGCCGGCATTCCTGAGCCTGCAGTGGACTGGCGGCCGAACCCGGCAGATCGATCTCTACGGGCCGTACGGCACCTCAGCCATGATCCGCGCGGTCAATGACTATCTCCAGGCGGACCAGG
>CAYTFA010000664.1:0-1502 GCA_964436755.1 uncultured Rhodocyclaceae bacterium
ATCGCCCAGGGCCGCCTGGAGGCGCTGCTCAACTACCAGCAGATGGTGGTCGACCTCACCGGGCTGGAAATCGCCAATGCCTCGCTGCTCGACGAGGCCACGGCCGCCGCCGAGGCGATGACCATGGCGCGGCGCGTGTCGAAGAGCAAGGGCAACGCCTTCTTCGTTGACGCCGCGGCCTTCCCGCAGACCATCGACGTGCTGAAGACGCGCGCCGCCTTCTTCGGCTTCGAGCTGGTTTTCGGCGCGCCGGCGGATGCCGCGCGCCACGACCTCTTCGGCGCGCTGTTCCAGTATCCCGACGCGCACGGCACCATCACCGACCTGACCACGGCGATCGCCAACGTCAAGGGCAAGGGCGCCGTCGCCGTCGTCGCCAGCGACCTCATGGCGCTGGTACTGCTCAAGTCGCCCGGCGAGATGGGCGCCGACATCGCGCTCGGTTCGGCACAGCGCTTCGGCGTGCCGATGGGCTTCGGCGGCCCGCACGCCGCCTTCTTCGCCACGCGCGAGGCCCACGTGCGCTCCATGCCGGGCCGCATCATCGGCGTCTCGCGCGACGCGCGCGGCCGCACCGCCTACCGCATGGCGCTACAGACGCGCGAGCAGCACATCCGGCGCGAGAAGGCCAATTCCAACATCTGCACCTCGCAGGTGCTGCTCGCCAACATGGCGGGCATGTACGCGGTCTGGCACGGCCCGCAGGGGCTGCGCACCATCGCCTCGCGCATCCATCGCCTCGCTGCGCTGCTGGCCGGCGCGCTGGGCGTGACCGGACGCGCATTCTTCGACAGCTTCGAGGTGCCGGTCGGCGCCGGCCAGGCCGACGCCATCCTGCGCACCGCCGAGGAGGCCGGCTACAACCTGCGCCGCGTCGACGACGCCACCGTGGGCCTCAGCATCGACGAGACGACGACGCGCGAGGATGCCGCGGCGCTGCTGCGCGTGTTCGGCAAGTCGGTGCCGGTCGAAGCCCTGGATGCGGCGCGGCCCTGCGCCATCCCGGTCACCCTGCAGCGGCGCGAGCCCGTCCTGGCGCACCCGGTGTTCAACCGCCACCACACCGAGCACGCCATGCTGCGCTACCTGAAGCGCCTGCAGAACCGCGACCTGGCGCTCGACCACGCCATGATCCCGCTCGGCTCGTGCACCATGAAGCTCAACGCCGCCGCCGAGATGATCCCGGTGTCGTGGCCCGGCTTCGCCGCGATGCACCCGTTCGCCCCGCCGGCCCAGGCGCAGGGCTACCGCGAGCTGGTCGATGGGCTCGAGGCACAGTTGCGCGCCGTCACCGGCTTCGATGCGATCTGCATGCAGCCGAACTCCGGCGCGCAGGGCGAATACGCAGGCCTCGTCGCCATCCGCCGCTACCATACGGCGATGAACACGAATGCCGGGCAGCCGGCGCGCGATGTCTGCCTGATCCCGAAGTCGGCGCACGGCACCAACCCGGCGACGGCGCAGATGTGCGGGCTCGAGGTGGTCGCTGTCGAGTGCGACGA